>NZ_JBFBHW010000067.1:0-19655 GCF_040685395.1 Kitasatospora sp. NPDC088779
CAGTACCGCCCCGACATCCTCGACGGATTCCTCGCCGGGACCGGCCTCTCCCTCGACCTCCCGCCGCCATCACCCTGAAGCGCCAATGTCAGTAATGGACGGGGCAGAGACCGCTGTGGGTGTGAGTCTCGTGCTCGCAACCAGCCACCAAGCACGACGGCAACGCGTCATAGCTGGGCACTGTCCCCACCCAGGCCGTCAGGGCGGTGTCCGCGTCACGCTCACGGACCTTCTGCCAGAGGCTGTAGTGGCTGCGGCAGATACCGAGGCTCTGCGCCCGGCGCTGACAGCGGCTGCCGCTGCCGGCTATGCACTGGCCCGGCGGGTTGTAGGCGTGGTAGCGCATCGGACCGCGCCGGTAGGAGGCATCGAACTGCTCGTCGCTCATCCCGCTGGCGGCGAAAGCAAGTTCGCAGGGCTTGCATCGGCTGTTCTGGACCCGCAGGAGTGTGCCGCAATTGGCGATCCGGCACCGGTAGACAACTGTGCTGGGATTGTCCGAGTCGCCCGTGAACAGCCATGCCTGAGCGTTCCACTCGGTCGGCCGCCATGCGGGGTCAATCTTCCCGGCGAGGAAGAGTCTCCACTGCTCAAGCTGGTCGTTGGCCGCCTGTGCCGGGATGAGTGGGGTGACGGTTGCCAGGTTGGTGCTCATGCCTTCGCCCCCTGACGGCGCTTGGCGGCGACGCGGTCAACGGCGGCGCGCTTGTCCGCGTCTGTGGCGTGCACGTACGGGTCCATTGACGACGGTGAGACGTGGCCGAGGAGGTTCTGCACCACGTCCCGCGGGGTGTCAGCGCGGATCCACCTGGTCGCGGCAGTGTGACGCAGCATGTGCGGTCGCGCGGCGAAGCCGACCTTGGCGGCAAGCCGGTCGAACAGGTCCTTAGCGTTGGGGTAGCTCATCGGTCGGCCCAGCGGGGCACGGAAGAGGTTGACGAACACCATCTCGGTGTCTTCGGCCTCCGGCACCTGGCCGCGCTCGTAGAGGTAGTCGGAGTAGAGACCGACCAGTTCTTCCCCCACCGGAATCCAGCGCGGGCTGCGGGACTTGGCCAGGGCGCCGTTGGAGTTCAGTCGCCGCCGGACATGGATGTGTGGGCCAGCAACGTGGCAACCCAGCGACGTCGAGGTGGACAGCAGATGCATGTCCTCGCGACGCAGTCCCAGCGCCTCGCCGATCCGGGTGCCCGTCTCGCCCAAGAGCGAGACCAGGAAGCGGTCCCTGGACCGCGTGGTTGCCTGGACCACCTGGGCGAACTGCTCGTCGCTGAACCACTCGTATCCCGGAACGGCGACGTTGAACTTGATCGTCTTCCCATTGACGACGCGGTGCTGCCCGTCCTCCCCGGCGTTGTAGCCGGGCGGCAGGAAGGACAGGTACTTCTGTTCGGACAGCATCGCGGCGGTCTCCGGCGCCACCCAGCCATGCGGAACGCAAAAGCGCAGGAACTCACCCACGGTCGTCATGATTTGGTTCGCTGTCGCTTTCGATCGGAAACGCGTCACCGGCTTGGCGCGCTGTCCTCGCGGCGGCAGCGGCTCCTCCACCAGCCAGTTCAGGAACCGCATCAGGTCTAGGAAGCCCGGCGCCGCCCAGTCCACGCCGGTGTTGGCGCAGCGCGTCAGGTACAGAGCGATTCGGCCGGCGTACGCGCGTTGGGTGTTCGCCGAACAGTCCCTCGCGCTCAACGACGTCAGGTAAGCAGTTGCCCCCGGATGTAGCTCGTACGAGTCGGACACCACCACCCAGGTGATGCTCGCATCGCTCGGGGAGATCGCCCGCTCGGCTGTGTAGGCACGCATGCCGGTGAACGTAACAGATGTGGCAGACACCTATCAGATACCTCTCTGAGACAAAAAGAATGGCACTCATACCGCATGTGCCTTAGGAGGTGTGAGACCTATAGATAACCTCGTCCTCGGCATTTGTGTCGGCTATCAGGAGCGTGGTCCTTTCGGGACCGTGCCGTTTCACTACGCGAACGGCGGTAGCGAAGGATGCGATTCCTCCGCTGAATTGCACGACGTGCTGATACTGCGGATCCAAAGAGCAGCGCCTTTCATCGCCCGCCACTTCGTAGCGGTGGCGGTGGCGGTGAAGTTAGGCCCTCCAGGTGGCCGGTCAACTCCCCTACGCGAGGCGGCGGATGGTGCCGCGAAGGCGGCAATACCCCCAGCGGGCGCTCCGGCCGGGGAGCGAGGTGGACCGCCGCCGCGGCGGGACGGGCCGGGCGCGGGTCGGTGCCAGCTGATGCGCCGCACCCGACCCGCTCGCGGCGGGCCGGGGGCTCGGGCAGCCTGCGCCTCGCCAGGCTCCGGGCGGGGCGGGTGTGGCCGCAGGCCCTCGCGGTGGTGCGTGCGTGCGGGCAGTGTGGGGCTCAGGAGGGCGGCCTGCGGTGGACGAGTGCGCGACGGGTCTCACTGTCCCTCGTTGTCGGGACGGGCAGGTTGTTGGTCTTCAGAAGCTCCTTCGCAGCGGGCTGGTCCAGGCGCTCGCCTCCGGGGTGGATCTTGACCTCTACTTCGAACCCGTTGGCCTGGTACCGGCCCGACCTCCGGCCCAGTGCCGCGGCGTGGTACTTCTTCTCGTTCTTCCACGCCTTCTCCTGTGCGGCGGCCTCCGCGTAACCGAGGGCGTGCGCGACGACGTCGGCGTCGGTGCGCACCTCCTCGGCCTGCGCCGGCTCGGCGCCCGGCCAGCACATCGACCTGTACTGGCAGGAGTCGCAGACGAGGTCCAGGCCCGGACCCTGGTGGCCGTCGCGCGGCGCGAAAGCCGGCGCCTGGGCGTGGCGCAGCAGGTCCCGGACGCGGGCGTCGACCAGGGCCTCCTGTTTGGGCCCGAACTCGCCGATCCACACTCCCGGGGTTCCGCCGTGGATGCGGGACATCGGGATCACCGCCACTGTCTGGACCAGGTATCCCGCGCGGCGCAGTGCCGTGGCGTAGCCGTAGAGCTGTAGGAGGCGGGTGCGTGAGGGTTCGTCGCCGTCGTCGCCTTGGTCGTAGCCGTGGGTTTTGAGGTCGACGAGGAGGCCGCCGCCGATGGCGAGGGTGAGGAGGTCGAGCCTGCCGGGGATCTGCAGGCCTCGTACCGGGAGGACGACGTCGTACTCGATGAGGGTGAGCTTGTGTGCGAGTTGGGCGGCGAGGCGGGGCAGTGCCCAGTCGTGGATGGCCTGGCCGAGGTGGGTGGCGCGCTGTTCGTGGTGGGAGTGGTCGTCGGTGGGGGTGTGGTGGGCGAGTTGGTGGGCGGCGCGGCGAGTGCATCCGCCGAGGCCGGAGATGGACAGGGTGCCGGGGTCGTGGTGGTTGGCGGCGGTGGCGTCGCGGAACATCGCCGCGAGTCCGTCTTCCAGTTGGCGGCGCTGGATTTCGAGTTGGGTGCGGTTCACGGTGTGGTGTCCGGGCAGTCGCTGCGGTGCGTGTTGGTGGTGGTGTTCTCGCAGTTACAGAGGTTGGGCATGGGGGGCCGGGATGCGGTTTGGAGCGGGGTCGGCGGGCTGTGGTCGGGCTCGGTGGTGGAGGGTGCGTCGGGTTTGCGCAGATGCCGGTAGATCGCGTGTGGGGAGTTGCCGAGGGTCCTTTGCGCTTCGTGGAGGAGTTGTTCGTCGTCGTCGGTGAGCCTGCCGCTCTCCTTTTCCTTCCTGGTCCTGGTCTCGTTGCCCATGAGGATCTGGTAGACGCCGTTCGGCCGGAGCACCGCGGCCTGGCGGCGTAGGACGGCCCAGGCGGTTGTGCGGGGATCCGGGGCGTCGGGCTGGCCCGTGTCGGGGTGGTCGGGGGTGGGATCGGAGGGTTCCTGGAGTGGGCCTGTGGCCGGTTGCGGGGGTGTTGTCGGCTCTGCGGGTGGGGCCGGGGCGAGGGGTTCCGGGGCTGGTCGGTCGTGCTGGCCGGTGGTGGCCCGGTCGTCGGGTGCGGGATGGTCGGGTTCGGGGGTGTGCGGGATGGCGGGGCCGGGGATCGGGGTCTCATTGCCGAGGTCGGGCCTGGGGGGCGGGTCCTGGAAGGGCTGTGCTGTGGTGGTTGTGCTGGCCGGGATGCGCGAGCTGGACGGCGAGTCGGGGCCGGGGGCGACCATGGGCAGTGGTGCGGGGTCGGCGGTGAGGAGGGTGCCCCAGCCGCGGGGAGTTCCCCGTACGACGTGCGCGGCGTGGGCGTTGACGATCAGTGTGGTCACGCGGGCGTAGAGCATTTGCTTGGGGAAACGGCGCCAGAAGTCGGCGTTCGGGCCGCTGGTCAGCTCGGCGACGACGGCGTCGTGCATCGTGTAGGTCGCGAAGAGCTCACCCTGACCGGGCTTGTCCGGGTCGGTGACAGCGACGGTGCAGCGTTCCTCGGTGGCCTCGACGATCCGCCAGTCCCAGCCGGCGCGGTGCAGGAGGGCGCGCTGTGCGGAGGCGTAGAGGGCCAGGCCGCTGTCCTGGCTGTCGTCGGGGTAGAAGCTGTTGATGGCTTCCCAGGTGCTCAGGCCGAGGTCCTGTCCGGCCAGCAGGACGAGCACGAGGTCGACGGCGTTGCCCTTGAGCCAGCGAGGCAGGGCTCGGGCGTGTGAGAGCAGTTCGGCGCGGCGAATCATGCGCGCGAACTGCGGGTCGTCGTTGAAGAGGTCGGCGACGTCGGATACAGCGGGGAACGGCGACGCCGCGAGTGTTGCGCTCATGACAATATCTTTCTCGTGCGAGTGCGGGGGCGGACGGTGCCCGGGGGCCAGCGGGGGCGTTGGGTGGAACGGAAGGTCAAGTCCCCCTTGCTCGGCGGACCGGGGCGGGTGGCGCCGTTCTCGCAAGGGGGCGTTCGACGTCCGGGTACAGCTGTGGAGGCGCGCATGTGCCGTGGATCAGGGCGCGGCGCCGGTCACAGGCTGAGGACCAGTGGCCCTTCGATCACCGGGCACTGGCTAGCGATGTCCTCGAGGATGTCGCTGTACCCGTCGAGGTCGGCGATGGTGGAGGTGTCGCCGTAGGTGATCTGGACGCCGTGCTGGCTCCAGGAGTGCCCTCCGACGGCGAGGGGGAAGGAGAGTCCGGAGGCGAAGCGGCCGTCCTGGGCCCGGCCCTGGGGGTCGCCGTGGAAGTGGCCCCAGATCTCGGCTCGGAGGGTGGCCAGTGCGGGGTCGGACGCGGGTCCGTCGCCGTCGACCGACGGGTCGCTGCCGCCGGGGGGCTGGCCGAACTTCACGGCCTCGGCCGGCGCCCGCTCGGAGCCGTCGACACCCTCGGGTGCACTGCGGCCGAGCAGTACGTGGGTAATGACTTCGACGACGCGGTTCGGCTCGCCCAGTGCGGTCAGGGGAAGGCCGGTGGGTGTGTCGCTGGTGCCGTCGGGGCGCAATGCCGCGGCCTGCCACCCCGCCATGGCGCTCCAGGTGGCGACGGCCCCGTGGGGAAAGCGCTCGGGGTCGAGCTTGGAATGGCCGGCCGGCCAGGTCAGGACCGCGCCGGGGAGCGCGGTCAGGCTGTCGTCGGCGAGCTCGTCGGTGTCGTCCACAGTGAACTCCGCAGGGCGCAGGCCCTCGGCCGTCAGGGCGCCGTCGACGCTGTCCAGGTAGGTCTCCGCCGTCCGGCTCGTGATGCTGTTCATGGGTCCTCATTCGGTAGTGGCCTCGTCGAGACCGTGTGCGCAACGGAACGTGCCGCACTGCCCGAACGCTGGCGGCTCGGATGCGGCGCGAGGGGAATCTAGCCAGCTGCGGGAGCGAGTCAAGGGGGGGTCGCCCATGTCCGAAGGCGATGCGCGAACCAGGTGAGCGCCGAGGCGTCACAGGTCGGAGCGTGTGGATACGCGTGTCTGATCTCAGGGGCATTACGCTGCCTGCCCTGGGAGTACGCCGCGAACGCTGTGCGGGCCACGGCCGCGGGGTGCCCGCCCCCGTCCACAGGTTCGACGGAATCTCCGGTAGTGCCCTGGGCCGGGGGCCGACCGTGCTGTGCACGGCCCGCCGCTCCGACCAACTTCGACGCGCACACACGGCATCCGGTCCTTGCGGCAAACAGGAGGATGCGATCGCCCGGGCCCTGTGCAGTGACCGCTTGAACTCGCCCGGCTGGAGGTAGTGTCTGCGCATGACTGAGCTGCCCTGCGGTTCGGATGCGCTGGTTGTGCGTACCGACTTCTCCAGTGGCGCCGCATGGGAGGCCCTGAGAAGGACCCTGTCCCCACCCGGCGAGAACGGCTTCTTGGCGTCCGTCCAACTCGTCGACTCCCGCCAGTTCGCGGGTGCGGCTGCTGAGGAAGTACTGGCACTCCTGCCCGTCGGCTACCGGCACCCACTCCTCGTCCTGGCAGACACGGTGGCCCTGGCCTCAGAGGAACAACCCTTGCTCGTGGTGAATCTGCGCGCGGACCGCGGACATCGTATCCGCGTCGTGGCACGGCAACTGTGGAGCATCGAGAACAACCTGTCGATCTCCAATATGGACTTCGCGGAGTTCACTCAAGCTGCCGATGATGACGGGGTGTTCCGAGGATTCTGACCTTGGCGTCACGCTGGGTCAGTGATGGATGGCGCGTCCGCCCCGGCGGATGCCGGTCGCAGCGGATGCGGGAGCGTTCGCGGCGCTCGGCAGCCCAGGCGTCGCGGTGGCGGGCGCTAGCGTTGCGCCGGCGGGTAGGTGTGCGGGGCCGCAGGGCTGTGGACATCGCCGGGTGTCCTCTTACGACGAAGCCGTGCCCAGCATGGTGCCTGGGCACGGCCTGGTCCTTCGTCGGTCGCGGTCCGCCGGGGTACCGGGCCGCTCAGATCGTTCAGGGTCTTTGCGATGGTGGCCGTGTCGATCCGCGAGACCCCAGCTGGCGGCCGGGCTCCGCTGGCGGCCGTCGGGTCCGGGAACAGGCCTGTCCCTAGTCGTGGTGTCTCAGGACGTTGGTTCCACGGCGTCCTCGAACGTGATCTGCTGCGGGAAGACCGGCAGCGGCGCGGGCGGTTGGTCGGCGGTGACGCGGTAGTCGCTGCCGGCGGTGCGGCTGACCGGCGGCCGGCCGCCGAGGGCTGAGTGCGGCTGCTCGTGGTTGTAGTAGTTGAGGAAGTCGGTGAGCGCCGCGCGGCGCTCGTGCTCGGAGGTGTAGTCGCGGACGTACGCCCACTCGCGGACGAGGGTGCCGTTGTACCGCTCGACCTTCCCGTTGGTTCGCGGGGTGTACGGCCGGGTGCGCTTGTGTGTGGTGCCGGTGGCGGTGAGCGCGTCGGCCCAGAGCTGGGAGCGGTAGCAGGCGCCGTTGTCGGTGAGGACGCGCCGGATCGGGTTGATGCCGTGCTCGGCGAAGAACGCCACCGCGCGGTGCCAGAACGCGGCCGCCGTGATGGCTCGTTCGTCCTCCAGGGCGTCGGTGTAGGCGAGGCGGGAGCGGTCGTCGAGCGCGGAGTGCAGGTAGGTGTAACCGACCTTCCCGGCCCCCGGACCGGTGCGCTTGGAGGCACGGGCGGCGTCGGTGCCGACGCCGTGCATCCGCCAGCCGACGCCGTCCGGGATGCGCCCGAGCTTCTTGATGTCAACGTGGATCAAGTCGCCAGGCTTGTCGTGCTCGTAACGGATGACCTGGCAAAGGTTCCCGCCGGTGGGCGGGTCAAGGTCGCGCAAGCGGTTGAGTCCGCGGCGGACGAGGATGCGGTGCACGGTGGTCGGGGCGAGGGTGACGCCGTGCAGGCGTTCCATGTCGGCGGCCAGGCGGGCGGGCCCGTACTTGGTCTGGCGACGCAGGGCCTCGACCAGGTCCGGCGATGTCGTCGGGTGTGCGGGCGGGGCTGGCTGCGGGGCGGGAGGAGCGGTCGAGCAGTCCGTCCTCGCCGTGTGCTTGCCAGCGGGCGTACCACTTGGCCAGGCAGCGCCGGGAGATGCCGGCTTCGGTGGCAACGCGGGCGATGGGCCGGCCGGCACTGACACCTGGCGCTGATGGCAGGTCAGGCGGCCGGTGTGGCCGCCGTGGTGCTGCGGTGGTTGCCGACGTGGCAGGCCGTCGAGCAGAAGCGACGCCGTCGGTCGGTGGTGGGCTGACGGACCGGCAGTCCGCAGTCCTCGGCTTCGCACGGCGTTTCGTTACGGGCCGCCGTTTTCGGGGTGCCTTCGGCGGAGGTTTCGTTACCCAGGTCGAGCGGGAGCGGGGTGTCGGTCCGCAGTGGCCGGTTCGACCAGATGACTTCGGTTCGGGCGGACCACTGGCCGCCCTGGCTGGTGCCGGTCTCCAGGGTGTAGCGGTGCCAGGAGGCGTACAGGTCGGTGTCGTAGAGCTCGCTCGCGTAGCCGGACAGGACCACGGTGGCGCGGCAGCCGTGCAGGGCCTCGGCGAGCTCGCGGTGAGGACCCTCGCCAGTCATCTCGTGCCGGTAGTTGCGGTCGCGGGTGCTGCCCAGGTACGGCGGGTCGACGTACAGCAGGGTGGAGCGGTGGCGCCCATAGGGGGCGATCAGGTCCAGCGCGGGGCGGCACTCCAACGAGACGCCCGCCAGGCGCTCGGCGGCCGGGAGCATCCGCTCCAGGTAGCCGGCGAGGTAGCGCGGCATCGAGGAGCTGGAGGTGCCGGCGTCCACGTAGTGGCGCCAGCCGGTCTTGCGCATCGTCCCGGTGCGCCCCTGGGTCAGGCGCACCCACACCAGGCGGGCCCGCTCCAGGTCGTCCAGGCCGGACAGGTCGCCGTACGACGCGGCGTGTTCGGCGCGGGAGTGCGGGGTCAGCGCGCAGACCCGGGCGAGGTCGGCCGGGTGGTCGCGCAGAACGCGCCAGAAGACCATCAGGTCGCCGTCCAAGTCGTTGACCGTCTCCATCCGGCTCGGCGCTTTCGCCAGCAGTACCGCGAGCGAGCCGGCGAATGGCTCGACGTAGTGGCCGTGCTCGGGCAGCAGTTCCGTGATCCGGGAGGCCGTCGTCGTCTTGCCCCCGTAGTACGCCATCGGTGGTCGCATCGCATTCCCCCTGCTCTAGGTGGCTAGCCACCATGACATGCTGATTCCATGCCAAGCCAGCACAGGAACCCCGCCGCGGTCTACCGGCCCGACCCCGACCTACACGAGCGTGCCAAGACGGCCGTCGCCGGCGTCGGATCGGACATGAACGCGCACATCATCGGATTCCTGCACTGGCTCGTCGCAGACACCAACGAACTTCCCGGCAGACCGAACAGCACCCCCAGTCCGGCGGCCACCGAGGAGGCGCCGCCGACCACCGGCTGATCGCTACGGCGGCACCAACCTCATGAGACGGCACACCTAGTCGTTCCCGTCCCGCAAGGTGCGGGCGGTGCGGGTCATCGTCGGTCTGTGTGACAGGTCGTGGGCGGGCCCAGGGTGTTCATGCGGCGGCGGCCGCGTCGCCGTTCGGGAGGATGACCAGCAGGCGGCAGCCGGTGGCGCTCTGGGGGTAGTGCTCGCTGCCGGGGTGTCCGTAGATGTAGGTGCCCTCGCCGTGAATCCGGGTGCCGTCGTGGAAGTTGCCGGACTGAACGAAGATGATCTCGGGATGGTCGTGGACGTCGAGGCTGGGCCACTTCGCTCCGGCGGTGAAGTCGACCTGGAGGACGGCCGCTCCGTCCGGGCCGGAGGGAAATCGCCGGGCGGTGATGCCGGGCGCGATGGAGACCGGTTCCAGGTTGTCGCGGTGTGTGATGTCGAATCTCATGTCGCCTCCGGCGAACAGGAATGGATGGGACGGTGATGACGGTGATTCCGTTCGGCGGCAACCGGTCAGGATGCGGGCGGGGGGCCGGCGTGCCAGTCGCGGTGGCGCAGTACGGTGAGCTGGGCGACTTCGGTGTCGAGCGCCCGTTTGACCTTGGCGAGATCGTCAGCGTGACGGTTGATCAGTGTGTTCTGGCGGTCGGACTCGGCCGCGAACCAGATACCGATCAGGTTGGTGTCGTGCTTGCAGGCGACGTCGGCCTGGGCCTGGTCGATCTCCTCGGCGCTGGGCGCCGGGTCGTCGACCGAGGACAGATTCGCCGCCGGGTGGAGGGGGTCGCTGATGTCGTAGCCGCGGGACTTCATGCAGGAGGACCACGCGGCGTTGGCAGCCACCACGTTGGCGTCGGTTCGGGATTCCGCGAACGTCTGGGCCTTGATGTCGGTGACGATCCCCTCTCCCCCGCTGGCGGGCCCACCGGGGCCGCCAGCAGCGGTGGGCATCAGCCGCTCGAGCTCGGCCTGGCAGCCTCGTTCGGGCAGTGCCTTGCCCGCGAACTCGGCCACTTTGGCTCCGGTCTTGGGGTCGACGGCGGTCAGGACGGTCCTGGCGCTTTCGCTCATCTGCCCGAGTGTGATCGGCTGGGTGGCCGCGTTTGCGTCGCCGGAGTCGCTGCGGGGGAGGTGGTATCCCCAGGTCCTGGCCGTCTGCAGGTCAGCGAGGCCGTAGCGGCGTATCAGGACGCTGTACGTCTGCTGTGCGGTGCTGTCGGCGGCCGGCTGCGGGGGGACCGGGTAGTCCTGGTCGAAACGTCTCATGCACGCGCTGGTGGCGGCCTTGCGCACCCAGTCGTTGTCGGCCGACTGTCGTGGCGTCAGCATGTAGGTCTCGATCGGCAGGTGCAGGCCGTTGACTCCGTTGGTGGCCTGTGGTGTTGGAACGGGGCCGGACGGGGCTGGGCCCGGGCTCGTGCTTGTACAGCCCGCGAGCATAACGAGTACGACGAGTACGAGCGTAGTTGCCGTCGTCCTTCGCAGGACTGGGCCAGTCCACGGGCCGCGTGCGCTCAGGCACGTGGCCGGCACGACCGCGGTGGTTCGCTGATGGGTTTTCACAGTTCTCCGGCACGGTGGGAGCGGTGCCGCCGAGGACCATCCTGGGGTGGGACGGTTGCCGGTCCTCGGCGGAGTCGCGGTGCGGATCGGGTGCTGGGGCCCGGAGCGTCCTGGCGTCCCGGCTCCCCGCGGGGCGCCCGTCGGGACGCGGACGCTAGTCGCAGTACACTCCGGCGGCTTCGTTCTTGTTCTTGACGGCGTTGGTGAGGTTGCCACCTCGCATCGGCGGCACCCAGTTCGTGTCCCCCAGCATCGGTGCCTGGGTGGAGACGCCGAGGTTGCAGCTCGTGGGGTTCTCGACGCTGGCCGCGTTGTGCCACGTGCGCTGGCCGGCGCCCCGCGATCCGTACCTGTCGCTCTGGAAGACGGCGTAGGGCGCGTTCATGCGGTCGTATTGGTAGTTGGACTTGTAGACGGCGCCCTCGGCTCCGGAGTTGTAGTAGAGGCACCAGAAGGTCGCCGAGTCGCTTCCGGTGCTGCAACGGTACGGGTCGCTGTAGGTGCTCCACCCGTTGATCCAGGTGGGGTTGTCGCCGACGATCGGATTGGCCTGGGCACCTCCGGCGCTGGTGATCAGGCTGGTGCCGGCGACCGCCAGGACGGCCGTGCCGACGGCAAGCCTGCGAGTGGTCGTGGTCGCGAAGGATCGCAGGGAGGCGGTGATGGTCATGTTTCCGTCCTTCGAGGTATCGGTCCGAGTGGGGGCTGGAGCTGAGGCTGCGGCGGGCCGTAGACGTTCGGGCGCCGGTCGGCCCGTCCTGCCTCAGGCGGCGGCGCCGACCTTGGTCATCGGCGGGGTCCGCGCCGGGTACCGGGCCGCGGCGAGGGCGATCGCCTCCGCGAGAGTGTCAGCCACTGGTGCGCCGGTCGCGACGAGTGCGGCGCGTGAGTGGGATCCCCCTGCGTACAGGACGATGGCGATACCGGCCTGTTCGGCGGCCAGGGCGTCGTCGGCGGCGTCGCCGATGGCGACGATCTCCCGTGTCGGCAGGCCGAGGTTTTGCACGTGCCTCCGCATGGCCGCGACCTTGGTCCCGCCGGTGGGGCCCCGGCGGCCCTCGGTGAGACGGAAGAGTGTGCCGACGCCGTGGTGGGAGAGTTCCGTGAGAAGGTGTTCGTGCGTGTGCAGCGACAGCAGGGACTGGGTGCCGCCGCGGGCGATCCACGACAGCAGCGCGGCGCGGGCCCCGTTCGTGAGCCGGCTGGCGCGCGGTAGGTGGTGCCGGTAGCTGGCCTGGTAGGTGTCATCGGCGGCGCGCCATTCGGCGACGCTCAGCTGTCGGCCGAGGATCCGTGCATAGAAGTCGGGGACCGGCACGCAGTAGGTGTCACGGTACTGTTCCATATCGATCAGCGCGGCCTGGAGCCTGGCCAGGGATTCGTTCACGGCGATCAGGCGGGCCTGGTTATCGTCGAGGATTGTGCCGTTCCAGTCCCAGACGCAATGCCTTCGGATGGTCATGTGTGCGGGTTCTCCTTGTCGAGCGGCACCAAAGAGTGCAGTACCGCAGGGAACAGTGCAGTAGGTAGTTCAGTGCCGCGCGGAAGAGTGCAGTCGGCTGGACACAGTCCGCAGGTCAGCGGGCTGCCGACTGCACTCTTCCGTGCCGCTCAACACTCCTCTCGAGCAGCACGAAACATTGCAGTGGCGCTCCAAATCGCAGTGGATCTTGCAGTACCGCTCAGAAGACTGCTGGCAGCTGCTCCTCCGAGTCGTCCTGGCCGGTCAATGAACTTGCCGATCCGGGCCGTAGACGGCTTGACCGATCGTCAACGCGCTCGTCCGGGACGCAACCGCCGACCGCTCTATCGTTCGGAGCGGCCGACGGCGCCGGACCGCCGCACGAAAGATCGCAGTCCGCAGGTCGGACGGCTGCCGACTGCAGTGTTCCGTGCTGGCCAACATCTCTCCAATCTGATGATCAAGCGGGTCGGGCGACGTTCCGCACGGGACGTGCGGCACCGGCGAGGTGGAGAGCGAGGCGGGCGAGTCCGGACACTGCCGCGAGCAAGGCCAGCGCATAGGAGGCGAAGGCTCCGTGGCGGTCGGCCAGCGGGCCGGCGAGAGCCGTGCCGATCGCACCGCCGATGCCCACCGCTGCCACGAGCCAGCTGAACGTCTCTGTCAGGCAAGCCGGGTCGGCGCACCTCCCGACGCGCTCGAAGACCGTGCCCAGCAACGGGCTGAGGAAGAGACCGGGCACAAGGGCGAACAGGGCCATCAACCCCAGGCTGGACGGTGCGGCCACCAGTGGGGCCCATCCGAGGGCGAATCCGCCCGCCAGCCCGACCAGGGTCCGCTCCCCGATCCTGCTCTCACGCCTTCGGCTGAATACCAGACCCCCAAGGCAGCTGCCTGCACTGAACGCTCCGAGGAGAACGCCCGCGCTGGTCCTCACGCCCAGGCGGTCGGCCCAGGCCGTCCCCGCGACCCCCTGAGCACCCAACGCCACGCCGACCAGCAGGAGGACAGCGGCCATGCCCCTCAGCTCCCGAGAGCGCAGCGGACCGCTCCAGTTCGCCGCTCCGGCCGGACACGCCTGCCAGGTTCGGGAAAGCCTCGACGTGGTCATCGCCCACGTCCCCGCGACTCCGAGAGCAGCGATCAGCGTCAGCGCCGTCCCAGGGCCTGACAGTGACACGGTCGCGCTCACCAGGAGCGGGCCGAGTGCGAAGAGCAGCGACTGTGCGGCGACGTCGAGGGAGAACGCGGCGGGCTGCAGGCGCTGCGGGACGGTGTCCGACCACAGTGCACGCAGGGCCCCCTCCAGGGGTGGTGTGGCGAACCCGGCGGCGACGGCCGCCATCACCGTGAGCAGTCGCTGGTGGGGGTCGAGCACGGCCAGGGAGATCATGGCCACCGCGGAGGTGAGCGCGGCGGCTACCAACGCAAAGCGATGGCCCTGACGGTCCACCAGGCGGCCGAGCAAAGGCTGGCCGATCGTCGCCGCGAGGCCGTAGAGGCCCGCGACCACGCTGGCCCACAGGTAGCCGCCTCCTCCCGCGACCACGCAGAGCAGGATCGCCAGGGGCGCGGAGGCCACCGGCAGCCGGCCGATGAGCGAAGTGAGGAGCAGGTGCGGAACATGCGGGACCGCCAGCACCGCACGAAGTCCAGCGGGCGGATCGGCTTGAATAGGATCGCCCTTCTCGGGCCAAAGGTTTGTAGACATAGTTGTCCCTGGGGCCGGATTTTGCGAGGCGTCGTTTACTCCGGCCCTCAAAGTTTCGGGAGACGGGAAAAGGGCCTGGCGCGAACTGGACTAGGCAGTGTGCGGGGTGGCCTTGAGCGTCGCCAGGACCGCTTCATCAGCCGCTGGCGGCGTCGCCCTCGCCACGCCTCCGCGGCCAGCCGTGCGCGCTCCGCCTCGCGGATGCGCTCCTGCGCGGCGAACTCGGCTGTCTTGAAATGAAGCCAGTCCACGACGGACAACCCCTCCTCGCGTCAGAGCAGCAATTGGTCGGCCCGGCCCAGCGGGGCGATTCCGCGGGGCCGGACGCCGAAGAATTTGCGCTTCGTCGAGGACGCTAGCTACTGGCGCCACCGGGTGCATTCCGGAGGGACGAAAGTAGGCAGAGAAACCCGTATTACGGGAAGTGGCCGGTCGAGTTCCCGCCCAGCGGAATCCCACAAGCCCGTCAGGCCATGCCGCGCAGGCCCCAGCTGCGTCGACTGACGGATCCCTGGCAGCCCCGCCGCCTGATCCCGCGCCTTTGGTGATGACGCCGTGGGGGTTGTCCGTCGGCCAGGCTGCCCGGTGGGTGAGGCATCGCTGCAGCACCGTCCAGGGTCCAGCGGGACGGGGTGCGGGCGCTTGCCGAGTCAGATGGTGTGGGTGCCAGGGCCGAACCTCAAGTGGGGAAGCCGAGTTCGAGCAGGCCCTGCCCACGCCGCTGTCTGGATTCCTGGGCTCAACGCCGCCGACCTGGCGGTGCTGCAGGTGCCGTCCGAGATCGTGACGGCCTACCGGTTCCCGCTGGCCAACGCTTACTCCAAGCGGCCCCGCAAGGGCTACGAGGTGCGGATCGCCACCAAGGACCTGCCGTCGCTGGAGGTCTGGATGCCCTCGCTGAAGAACCGCTCCCCAATGCCCGAGGACACGACCGGCTGGGGCTTCATGTACTTCCAGCCCATCGACCCTGCGCGGCGCCGACCACAGGGGCGCGCTGGCTCGCCCACATCGCCAGGGACTCCGAGAATCTCGTGCAGTCCCTGCCCGGCGGCAGGCTGCCTGGTCCTGCCCGACCCCGACCAGATCCCGGCAAAGCCTGGTGACCCGTTGCCCGGGCCGGGCCCCGAGGAGGGTGCGGGGGCGGCGCTGCGCATTCACACCTGTCGGCCTTCGCTGACCACAGCTGTCACCGCAGCGGCGAAGGTCGCCCAGCTCGTACAGCTCCATCGCAGCGATCTGCTCGCCCTGTTCGAGCTGCGCTACCAGCAGCGGACCGTCGCCTGGAGCGACTTCTGCTACGGACCCGATCCGGACTCCCTGGCCGGCCTGTACGGACGGGCCGCTGGCTCCGACGGGCTCCCCGTCGCGGTGCATGGCACGGTGACCCGCGCGGGCACCGACCGGGGCGGCCTGCCCTACCGAGTAATCGCCTCGCGTGTCCCTGCCCCGCCGGATGCCCCGCAGGGAACGGCGGATGTGCACCTGCGTACCGAGCACGCCACCCTGCTGGCCCCGCTGACCGTCGGCCGGGGCGTCCTCGCGCTCTCCCGTGGCGGCGGCCGCTCGCAGTGGCGCCTGTTCCGTCCGACCTCGGACGCCAGGCACCAGGTCGTCCTGTGGGTGCAGGAGCACTGGCAACTGGCCCACTGGACGACCGACCCGGACACCGGGGTAGCCACCGCACCGCGCACACCCCCGCCCCTGCAGACCACGTAGCCGTGCGGGCGGCGCGTTCACGGCACGTCGGGGCGGCACTCGCCGAGGCGACGGTATGGGCCGACCTGACCCGAGAAGCGGTCGAAGCGGGCGACCACGATCAGGCCGCCGTCTACGCCGGCCTCACCCGCGATGCTGCCGCCCGCACCCGCGAACTGCTCGGCCGCCACCACGAACCGGACCGCGACGACGACGCGTCAGCGGCCTCGTTCACCGCGACCGAACACGGCCGGGCCGCCGCCGCCCTCGGCCGCGCCGCCAGCGCCCGGGCCCGCAGGGCGAAGCGCCCGAAACGGCGTCGCGCTACTCGCAGCGCACCCGGCCACATGCGACGCCCTGGCCGGCCTCCTCGGCTGCGACGGCTCCTGGCAGTCCGCCGAAGCCCGGGGTGCCGAACTGCTCGGCAGGTACCCGGCTACCGCCGCCGCCCTGGGACGCCTCCTCACCACCGGATGACCTGATCCGCCGGGGCCGCGGCACGGCGGCCCCGGCGGATCAACTGCCAGCTGCAGCGCAGACCCCCGTCGCCACGCCGACGGCAGCCCGCCCCCACGAACCGGAGAGAAGCAGACATCCCATGGACCGGATCTACACGAATCGCCGCCGCGGAGAACGCCGCATCCACCTGGAGATCGAGGAAGGCGAGATCACCGACTTCCTCGACGGCATCGAGCCCACCGACAACTCGTCCGAGGCCGTCAAGCGGCTCGTCGAACTCCTCCGCCAGGCGCACGACGCCTTCCACCCGGACCACCCGAGGGGCGCTGCCGGGGACGGCAGGTGACCTGACCCGGAGGGCAGGCCGGCCCCGCTGACCTCAGGATCCTGCCGGCGCCCCCAGCCCCTCCCGGGTGGACCCGCGCCGACCGGCCAGGACGGTCCGCTGCGGCCGGCAGCCCGGAGAAGCATGCCGACCGCGTGCCGTGGGCGAGGCCGGCCCGCTCGGCTGCGACGGCACTCGGTGCCCCCACGAGCGAACTGCTGCGGTGAGGCCCGGCCCACGAAGGCGCCCGGGACCGGGCCTCTCTGCTGCTCAGGCCCTACAGCGGGAACCGCCGATCCCTTACACGCGCCGAAGAACGCCCCCGACGTACCGCGCAAGGCGATTGCCCAGCGCTGCCGCCTCACCGCCAGGCCGCAGGAGCTGCTGGCCGAACTGGCCGAACTGCTTCAAGGCCGGCATCGCGAACACACCGGCCAGGCCCAGCCCTCGAAGCTCGTCACCGACCGCAGTGACCTGGGACTGGGCCAGGTTGCGGCTGGCGTGGTTCACCGCGACAAGGACCGGCACCTCGGGGAGCCGCCCGAGCCCCGCTGCCAGGACCTGCGCCACCACGTCGGCGGGTTCCGGCACGACGACGGTCTCGATCACGTGCTGCCAGGGGCCGAGGAGGTCATCACCCGCCAGCCGGGCGTTCGCCCACGCCTGCCGGTGTTCCTGCCACAGCATCTGGCCCCACTCCTTCGTGGCCTCTCCCGCGATCCGGTCAAGGAAGGACGCGCGGCGGGCAACCTCCTCTCCGGGCTTGGCATCGCCCGGGCCGAGACCCAGCAGGTTCCGCTCCTTGTTGCGCTGGGCCCACACCGATGCAGCAGCGGCCCACTCGTCCCCCCGACGCCGGAAGCCCTCAGCGTCGAGGAAGCGCAGGAAGTCCTGACGCCAGCCGTCCAGGTGCGGCGCGTCCACCGCGGCCGGGAGCGCCAGTTCGTCGTCCTCGCCGAGCTCTCGGACTTCCTGGCTGCACCACCAGTCGATGTCCTCGCGGTCGTAGACGGCCGGGTCGCCGTCCATCTCCCTTCCGACGAGGTAGTGGTCGAACCGCCAGTCCAGGAAGAGCAGCAGCTCCTCCGTCGGGCGTCGTTCCCAGGCGTCCGTCTCGCACTTGCCGTCGAGCCAGGCCATGAGGCAGACCCAGTCAGGACGCCGATCGACAGCGGTGATGGGGTACCAGTCCCGCGCCCGATGCCGTGTTACGACGACGGCAAAGTCCGCACCCTCCAGCACGTGCTCGTGCTGGGTCCACATACTGCTGTCGATAATGGCCGCACCATTCTCGGCCCGCGCGGCAGCCAGCAAGCCCTGGGTGCCCACTGTCACCCCCACGGGCGGTCAGCGCGACCATCACTCCAGCCGCACGACTTGGAGGTGGCCTTACATCGATCCCCATCAGCGGCATCGCCAAGGACAGGACCAACTCCGGCGGACACCAGCAACGCCTTCCCGCCTAGCCGTGCATCTCCATCGCTGTGTCCCCGTGTCCCTACCCGTGTCCCTACCCGTGTCCCTACCCGTGTCCCTACCCGTGTCCCTACCCGTGTCCCTACCCGTGTCCCAGATTGTGAAATAGTGAATTCCCCTCAAGGCGGCGCGGCGCCTTGATTTCCATGAGTTTGACCATCCCGCTCTGGTCGCGGCGGATGTGCTCGCAGGATTCACACGTTCACAAATTGGGACACAGGGCGGGACACAGGGCGGGACACAGGGACACAGCGAACAGATCGAGCGCTTGTGTGCTCATTTGAGTCATGGCAGGTGGGACATCCCCGACGCCGTTACGGATCGAAGCGCCGCGACGCAGAGCAGCGCGCATGCCATCAGAGAACAGATGAGACCCTGCAAAAGGGGTGATTCCGGGCTTGACTCCCACATCTCCGCCTACAGCTCTGCTAGCGTAGGCGCGCCAACTGAGGCAGCCACATCCACCTGAGTCGCGGTCAAGCGAGTCCGGTGGCGTTGTGCGCAATCTGCAGGGAGTTGGACTCAAGGAGTCGGCGAGCTTGCCCTCACCTGAAGTCACCTCTCGACGTCTGCAGACCTCACCGCAATGAGGAGCATCAGCTGGAGCCTCAGGATCCGGAGGCGGGAGTCACCCCAATAGGCACCTTCACTGGATCAAGTAGCCACTCGCCCACCGCAAGACAAAGGCATACATCACATGAGCAAGCACCACTCGGAGGTTGCGCTCCCGAGCGCAATCATCCCCGCGCCTACTGAGGCGCCCCCCTTCGAGAGCGACGAGTACTCCCAGCAGGCAGAGACGCCGTCCCTCACTCTCCCGGATCACCTCAACCCACATCTGCGGGCCCTCATCGAGAACCTCCAGGAGCCGCTTCGCACCGCAGTGATCGCCGCGATCAACACCGAAGGCGGGGTCCGGATCACCTCCGGCAACGCCAAGGGCGGGGTCATGAAGACCACCCTCTCGGTGTACATCGCCTTGATTCTCGCGCTCACCGGGGATCCAGTGCTTCTCGTGGATGCTGACGAGACCAACAAGACGTGCCTGAAGTGGCAGGCAGCTGTGGGCGAGGCCTGGCCGTCTTCGGTCACGGTCGTGCAGTACTCCGGCTCACTGATGACCAAGCAGGTCACGGACCTGATGGCCCGGGGCTACAAGCACCTCGTGATCGACGTAGGTCCCACCCACACGGGTGTTCTTAAGGCCGCTTGGGCACTGACCAAGCGCGGCATCGTTCCCACCCAGCAGCACGTTGGTGACATCGTGCAGCTTGCGACGACGTTCCAACTCCTCCAGGAGATGGGCGAGGAGATTGACCTCAACGTCCTCATCGCCCGCTCCTATCCGAGGCGAGTGAGCTACACGAAGGCCCAGAACTACATCGAGGACACCATCGAGGGACGCAAGCCCGAGTTCCCCGCTGGCCTTCCCAACGTCTCGCTCCTCCAGTCGACCGTTCCCTTCCTCGAAGGAATCGCGGACACCTGGGGAACACTCCCCGACGACTACGCGTACTTCTCTTCCGTTCTGGCAGAGACTCTTGGGGTTCCGCACGATGTCCTTGCCGGCCTTGCAGACGGGGAGGAGTAGCGCCATGGCAACCAACAACACTTCCGGGCGTCCTTCAAGGAAGCGCGCAGCGTCCAAGGCCGGTGGTGCCTTCAGCGCACTGAACAACCTCTCCCAGTCCGGCCAGCTGGCTGCCATCAACAACACGCCAACGCCGCCACCCAACGAAACGACACCGGCACCTAGCACCATCCCCCGCCCTACCTCGGCAGATCAGGTGCCGGCCCC
>NZ_JBFBHW010000067.1:19752-44056 GCF_040685395.1 Kitasatospora sp. NPDC088779
CCCGGCCGCGCCGGTCGCCACCGCTCCCGCGCCGGCCCCGGTACAGGAGAACGACCCCGCTCCCGCGCCGGCCCCGGCCGCGCCGGTCGCCACCGCTCCCGCGCCGGCCCCGGTACAGGAGAACGACCCCGCTCCCGCGCCGGCCCCGGCCGCGCCGGTCGCCACCGCTTTGCCTGCGGTGACCGCTTCACCGACCGGTCCGGCTACACCGACGTTCAAGATCACGAGCGCTCCCCTTGAGGCCCCGGCACCGAACGCCCTTCCCCCGGCACTGGCGAAGAAGGTGCATGGATTGCCCAACGGGTACCTCCTCCTGGCAAGCAGCTACCGAATCGCCAAGTCCGCGGTGCCGGGCAAGACGAGCCGCACCAAGCGGAACATGCGGCTCAACACTGAGGTCGCGGACGCTCTCACCCGACAGATGCTGACCGACAAGCGACTGCTGGGCATCAGGGACCTCAAGGCCAGCCACTACGTCGACGCTGCCCTGACGTACGGTCGTACAGCCGATGTGGCCACCTTGATCGCGCAGGCGGATGCCTTCCGTGAACGCTGGCTGGGCGAGGATGACCCGTTCGAGGATCCGAATCACTACACCATCACCGTTGCCAACAACGACTGGCTCGATGACATGCTCGATGAACTAACCCTCGCGAAGGCGAATGGCCTTCACGGCTACATGATCAACGTGATCATCGAGGCATACTTGAGCGAGCTCGGCGCCCCAAGCGCTACTTAACCGGCTTCTACGCGTTGAGGCGGTCTCCGATTGGAGGCCGCCTCAACGCGTTTCTGCACCCTAAACCTTGAGTCTCAGGGCAACCCAGTTCTCAACGGCTCAGGCCCAGGACATCCGACGGTGCCACACCATAGGCAGTCCGCCGAAGGGAATCTGCTCGACCCTCGTGCAGTTTCCGGATCACAGCCCTGTGGCTGGCTGACCGTCCCGACGCTTTGCATCCAGTCACCACACGCAGGGGCCACGACCGACACTTGCACCGTCAGTGCGAAAGATAGCCACCTGACCTGCACTTCTTCTGCAAGCGGGTGGCGAGCAGTAGATTTCTCCCGGCGTGTCGATGCCAATGTGGTTGACGAGGAAGCGACGCGCCAAGTTAGGTGGTCACATCTCATCTGCGCGAGGGTCGTATGATCCTCTCCAGAAGATGCATGACGGTCTTGCACACACGGCATCGCTCGGCTTTGCCACGCCCGCAAGACGGTAGACCGAGGAAGCAAGAACGGAGGATCAGTTGGCACGCCGCTCACCGGTGCGCTCGGACGGGACTGTCTCCCAGCGCACGGTCTCGGAGTGGTCGGGAGTGAGCCCAGGCACGCTGAAGAACATGGCGCGCATCGGACTACTACCCGAAGCCGGCCAGCTCCGGCCTCACGATGTGGTCCTCGCCCGGATCGCGCACGCACTTGGCTCGACTCGATCCACGAACCGCGACTCGCAGCAGGACGAACGCACAGTCGCTGCGATCCGGCGTGACTACGAAGCTCTTGCCATAGTGGCCGAACGACTACTTAGGGTAACGGCTGAGCCACTACCGGTGCGGTCTCGACTCATCGTTCACCCCACGGGAGCCAGGCTCATCACGCATGACTACCAGCTGCTTGAGTTCTGCGAGGACGATGCCCTCTCGCATGAGCCCTTCCACGTCCTGCCAGTCGGCGCTTGGAACGACGATCTGCAGCGACGTCTCGCAGGACCAGAGAATGAGGGTGAGATGCGCATAGCGGCGTAAAAGGAAACGGCACCCACCAACTGCCGCAAACAGGGTGGGCGCCGTCTCGTGCAGGCTCGTAGCCTTACTCGCCGAAACCGAGGTTACCAGAGCCCCCAGCCGAGTTGTCTCCACGAGGTGGAGCCTCGGCTATCTGTGTCTCGCTCAGCCGCTGACCGCTTAGTAGCCATAGGCGCGCACGGAAGTGGTCACAGTCCGTAACTGTCGCAGGTCCCGTACAGCTGGTTGCACAACGTCGGCGCCCAGAGTCCGTCTCACCCGACGTGCTCACACGCCGCGTTTCTCGGTCTGAGCTGCTGCCGCCACGCCAGGCTGCTTCGCAGCAACACGGCTGTTTCTTGCTCCATGCGACAGCCCTAACCGCTTACAGCACCGCCCTGCTGCCCGATTTGCCTTTCTTGTTCGGGCCTGGCGGCGCTATTCACTCTCGGCACTTCCAGCCCTGGAGTAGACCATCAGTACTAGTCCATGGGGCGGATCAGTGTTGCCTGAAACAGATGCCCGCTCTGCCGATCTCCCCTCAGGTAGCCCCTCTTCCCCGTCCTACCCCACTCCTTCGCTGCCTCCAACTCAGCGGCGAGCAAGCGGATTTCGAGCACACGCCCTTCAGTACAAGCACATGACCCGCAGCCGTTTGCGCTGCGCCGGCCACACGCTGCCTCAGTTCTTTGAGCGGCTGTGCCGAGCGCGTTGGGCTCCACCTGGCGTCAAGGTCACCAAGCCCGGCCGGCTAGCTGAGCTCCTCCAAAATCTGCTGCCGAAGATGCGCCCGCGACTGGCGGCGCACTGCCGCAGTTCACAGTCGATGCCATTCACCTCGTCACCGTCGCTCCTGGGGGTGAGGTGATGATGGCTATGCCCGCTGACCTGCGCCTTTCCGAGGAGAAGGCGAGCCTCCTGCGTGATCTGCGTCGGGTTCCTTCATCGTGTCGCGGGACTGACGAGGGCATGCCTGAGGGGCTGCGCAAGACGGTCGTCGACGTGCCGTACTCGCTGATCGCAGGCGAGTTCCGGGACCTGACGGTGGTGTACGTCGCCAAGGTGATCCAACTGGCGCGTAACCAGCAGGGGGAGTGCGTTGCGGAGTTGACCACGATGGCTCGGTGGCTGGGGTTGAAGAACCGGATCGGCGTCGATGCGCGGACTGGGGAGCTGGTGGAGAAGGCCCCGAGTGCCTTGTACGCGGCACAGAAGGAGGCGCGGGAGGCCGAGTTGGTTTCGGTCCGGCGGAGGACGTTGCGGGGCGGTCGTGGCACGAGTGCTGCGCGGGTCTTCTCGGGGTTCGAGCGGGGTGACTTCCGGGTGCCGGTGCCGGTGGCGCTGCTGGGCGCGGTGTCGGCTCGTCATGTGCGGGCGTACATGTTGGTGGCGTACGCGCACTACCGTCGCATTCCCTTCTCGCTGGCTGATCTGGCGTCGGGGATCCGGCATGAGTCGGGCCGGCGGAAGGGCGAGTCGATCAGCGGGTTCGCCGCGAGCCGGCTGGTTGATGACCTCGAGCGCTGGGGTTGGCTCGAGGTGCAGCGTCGGGCTGGCCATCAGGGCCGCCACCTGGTGGTGCCACGGCGAACGCCTCTGGTTGAGGTTGCTGAGCCTGTGGACAACATGGTGCCCGCTTCCGGGGCGGGAGTTGAGGCCGAGGCATCAGCGGACCTCGGGTGCGAGCCGCTGGCGGACCTCCCTCGCGTATCGGAAGACCAGGACCCTGACCTACAAATGCCGCGTGATGTGCAACTTGATGCCCAGTCACTCGTAGAGGAGGTAGGTAGCGACGCGGTTGTGGATAACTCTCCACTGGCAGGTGCGGGGGTTCTCGCGCTCCGCGCGGACGGGGCATCCAAGTCGTCGTCGCGGAAGGTTCAGGAGCGGTACTCCGGCCCGGAGCTGACGGTCTCGCCGCAGATCGCGTTCGTCCTCGAGCCAGTTCGTTCGCTGCTGGCCACTGGGCGCGTGAGCGTCTACGTGCAGCGCCAGGTCGCCCGGGAGATCGGCTCCCAGTTCAAGCTCGCGATCAGTCCTGAGCGGATCCGGCAGCGGCTGCAGTCCCGGTACGCCGGAGTGGGGTTCAATCCCCGCAACCCCAACGGCTGGCTGCTGTCTGCGGTCCAGCGGTGGGGATGCGAGAAGGCCGAGTGCGAGCACGGCGAAATCTGGGAGACCGGTGAGCGGTGCGAACGGTGCTTCTTCCTGCGCGAGGAGAGCCGCCGAGCGAAGCTGAAGGAGTGGCGGGACGCGCATCCTGAGGAGGCCGAGGCCGGTGACCTCCACTGGGCCGAGAGGCGCAAGGAGGTGGCCCGCGAGAAGGCAGACCGGGCGCGGCAGGCCGATTCGGTGGAGAACCGGTTGGCGATCCGTGAGGCAATCCCGGGGGATGCCGAGTGCATCGGCAAGGACGGCTTCTGCGGCAAGCCGGTGCGGCGGCTGGGGGACACGCTGTGCCCTGCTTGTGCCGGCCTCACGAAGTGCTCCGTCATCGGTTGCTGGACCTGGCACCGCGGCCCGGTGTGTCCGGATCCTCGTGGTCTGCCGTGGAAGCACCTCCCGCAGCAGGACCAGCACGTTTCCCAGGAGTGGTTCGGGTATGCAGCGCCGCTGTTCTTCGGTGGAGCGAGCGATTCAGAGCTGTTGATCAGTGGCGGCCGGTGATGACGGGAATTGCCGGTGTGGACTCCCGACGGACTGGGCGGCAGGGCCGTGTGGCCTGCTACGTGCCTGGATCGAGCGGCGGCGTGGGCTCCGTGGCCCTCGTCCGGTGGGCCCGCGCAGGGGTGGCTAGCGGAGGGCCGGCTCTGGACGGCCGCGGGCCCGACTCCCGTTCGACCGTCTGCAGCGAGACAGTCCAAGGTGGGGAGGCGGCCAGCTGATGGCGTATCCGACGGGTTGGGTTGCCGGGTGCGGCGTGGCCGATCGGCGATGCCCGGCACCGGAGAGCGGTGCGGTTCGGCCGGTGCCCGGTCTCGGCCTTGCTGGGCCGGGATGGGTGGTTGGCGAGTGAGCGACGAGAACGGGTTGTCGGTGGCGCTGGGGTTCGCGGCCTGCGGGATGCCGGTGTTTCCGCTGGCACCGGGGCGTAAGACCCCGCTGCGCAGCTGTGGGCGGTGCAGCCGGCGAAGTCCGGGCTACTTGCCGCACGATCCGCAGGAGTGCGGGTGTCTGCGTCGAGGTGGGTGGTGTCACGGGTTCCACGCCGCGACGCTTGATCCGTTGTTGGTACAGCGGTGGTGGGCGGTGCCGGGCCGGGGGGTCGGGGTGGCGACCGGGCCGGCGGGCCTAGTGGTCGTGGACGCGGATCGCCACGGTTGCCCCGTACCGTCGGTGGACCGGGTGCTGCCCGGCCGGGCACTGGCACCGGGCCAGGTCGACGGGGTGCGGGACGGGGTGGACGGGCTGCGTCTGCTGGCCGCGTTGTGCGGGCAGGGCGACCCCACGACTGGAGCCACGACTTTGACGGTGCGCAGCCCGTCCGGGGGTCTGCATCTGTGGTTCCGGGGTCCGGCTCGCACTCGGTGGCGTAGTTCGGTGGGGGGTGACCATGCGGGGCCGGCTCTCGGGTGGCAGGTGGACGTGCGGGCCCAGGGTGGCTACATCGTGGCGCCGGGGACGTGGACGGCGGCTGGGGTGTACGAGGTGGTGGGGCCGGTGCGCGAGATTTTGTTGCTGCCGGCCTGGTTGGCGGGCGAGTTGGCCCGGACCGGGCACCTCCTTCCGCACCGGGTGCAGGGGGCGGTGGATCGGCCGGTGCCGAACCGGGCGCGGGCCGCCGCAGCTCCGAGACCCATTGCGGGGGGAGCTGTGGGGTGGGTGGAGCGGACGCGGGCGACGGCCCTGGCCGCGGTCACCGACTGCGCCCGCGTCCCGGAAGGCGCTGGCTGGTCGGCCGCGTTGAACCGCGCCGCCTACACCCTCGGCGGGCTGGTCGGCGCCGGCCTCATACCCGAACACGCGGCGCACCAGGCGCTGCTGGACGCCGCTGTGTTCGCCCGGCCCGCGCGCACCGCGCAGGCGCTGGGCATCATCCGATCCGGTCTGGCCGCGGGAGCGCGCCGGCCCTTGAACCCGAAAGACGCACGATGACGACAACCGACACCGGGCGCGTCCCGGCGTTGCCGGCCAGCCGCACCGCCGGCCCCGATGCCCGCACGGCACAGCCGCCGGCCGCGGTGGAGCCCTTGGTGCCGTGCTCGCTGACCGACCGCGGCAACGCGACGCTGTTCCTGCGCGTGTACGGTGCGGACTTCCGGTACGTGCCGGGGATCGGCTGGTACCGGTGGGCCGGTCACCGGTGGGCGATCGACCTGGAGGCGCGGGCGGTGGCGGAGGCGGCGTTCGAGCTCGGCGAGAACCTCGCCACCCGCGATCCCCAGGAGCGTTTCACCGCCCAGCAGCTGCGCCGGCACATCAACCGGACCCTGAACGACCAGGGCAACCAGTCGCTGCTGCGGGTGGCGAAGAAGATGCCCGGCTTCCACCTGGCGGCCGACCAGTTGGACGCGGACCCGTACGCGCTGTGCACGCCCGGAGGGGTGGTGGATCTTCGCACCGGCGCGCTGCTGGCTCCGGACCCCGGGCAGTACCACACGCGGTGCGCGCATGTGGCGCCCCGGGCGATGGCGACGCCGATGTGGGACCGGTTTCTCGCCGACACCTTCGGCCCCGGCCGGCAGGGGGCGGACCTCGCCGAGTACATGCAGCGGGTCATGGGCTACAGCATCACCGGCCTGGTCTCCGCGCAGATCCTGCCGTTCCTGCACGGGCCGGGCGGCAACGGGAAGAGTGTGCTGGCCGGGGTGATGCAGCGCCTGCTCGGCGACTACGCCGACACCGCACCGCACGACTTCCTGATGGCCAAGCCCTACTCCGACCACCCCACCGAACTCGCCGACCTGCAGGGGCGGCGCCTGATCGTGTGCAGCGAGCTCAACCCCGGCGCCCGCTTCGACCAGGCCCGCATGACCCTGCTCACCGGCTCCGACCGGCTCAAGGCCCGCAAGGTCCGCCAGGACTTCTTCTCGTTCTGGCCCACCCACACCCTGTGGCTGCTCGGCAACCACAAGCCCGAAGTCCGCGCCGGTGGAGGCGGGTTCTGGCGCCGCCTGCGCCTGATCCCCTTCGAGCAGACCGTCAGCACGGTCATCGCCGACCTCGACCTCCTCCTCGTCGACGCCGAAGGACCCGGCATCCTGCACTGGATCATCCAGGGCACCCTGAAGTACCTCAACGGCGACGACCCGCACCTCAAGAACTCCGACTCCGTGACCGCCGCCACCCGCGACTACGCCCGCTCCGAGGACACCTTCGGCCGCTTCATCGACGACTGCTGCAAGCTCGGCGACCCCGCCGCGCTGCGCACCGAACAGCGCACCCTGCGCCTGGCCTACGAGGCGTGGTGCGCCGACGAAGGCGTCGACCCTATCGATGTGAGGCAGTTCGGCGCGAAGGTCCGCCTCGCCATCCACCACCCTGCCGGCACCAGCCTGCCCACCTCCAACGGCCGGAAGATCTTCAAGGGCATCGCCCTGACCACCCCGCCCGCCGCCCTCCAGGGACCGTCCTGACCCGCGAGCCCCACGCCCAAGCCGACAGTCCCTCCCCGAGAAAGGCCAGGTCACAGCCCATGAACCCCCACCCGCAGGGACCGACAGAGACCGACACCCGGAATGTATCCCCCGCACTGAACACGCCCGCCACGCCAGCGCCCGACAACTGCGGAGAACAGTCCCTCACCGTCCCTGACGCCCACCCAGCACCAGGTTTGACCTGCGAAAACAGCCGTCGCGGGGACACAGGGACCGATCAGGGACCGAACGAGACGACGACACCGCCCACCCGGCTGCTCCCGGCCCAGGTCGCTGCGGAGACCGACATCGTCTGGCTCGAACCCGTCGACGACCTGCCCTACGTCCGCGAGAGCCTCTACATCACCAAGCGCCGCCGCGGCCGGCCCCCATACCACGGCACAGGGCGCCTCGTCGGCTACGCCGACCTCGACCCGGCCGCCACCGCCACACGCGACTCCGGCCGCTTCGACCGCCGGATCTTCGTTCTCCAGCCCACCGACCGCGGACAGTGCCCCGACACCCCGTACACCACTTACGCCCCGCTCGAGGCGGTCGATCCGCACACCGTCGCTCCTGGCCGACCCGGCCGGCTGACGGAACGGGCATGGGGAAGCCCCCCCACCTACGCGGGCGGGCCCGGGACCGGGCGATCCAATGGATCGTCGACCCCGGTGCGCCGTCCCTCGTAGGCTCACGAGGTGACCCCTCGAAAGCTCTTCGGCGCAGGGATGCTGGGTGCCCGCCGGCTCTGGCGGCGGCTGCAACACTCCCTGGGAGGACCGGCCGTGCCCCAGGTGGATCTGGAACCCGGGGAGGGTGAGCCAGCGTCCGTGGCGGACCCGGCACGGACCCGGCGCATCAGCCTGGTGCCCGATGAGGAGTACCCCGAGATCCGGCGCCGAGTGGCCGCGAACCGCCTCCGGTGGAAGCAGGTCAGCGCCAAGCGCACCGCGCTGTACCGGCTGTTCGACGCCTCGGGGAACCTGCTGTACGTGGGCATCACCACGAATCCGAAGTCGCGCTTCAAGGGGCACCGCTACGGCAACGGCCGGGACAAGCCGAAGGAGTGGTGGCCCGAGGTCGCGGACACGGTGATCGAGTGGTTCGACAGCCGGGCGGAGGCCGAGGCGGCGGAGGCGTTCGCGATCGTCACCGAGCACCCGCGCCACAACAAGGCCATGGCCGACGCGTGGTTCACCGCCGACTTCCTGCATCGCTGGGTGGAGGAGCGCCTGGCCGGCAGGCCCCGGCCGGCGCCGGGCGCCGGACCCGAGCTGTGGGAGGGGTGGGGTCCGCTCACCGCCGAGATCGGTGACCACCGCGTGCCGTGGGAGCGCTGGTGGAGTCCGCACCGGTCCTGCGGTCGGCTGCTGGAGAAACGGAAGGCCGACGCGATCCGCCTCGGCATCAGGTTCCACGACGGCTCCCATCCCCTCCTCCAGCCCCGCGACCTGACCGTGCTGACGTGCTACCACCGCATCGAGTGCGAGCCGTGCCGCCAGCCGTTCCCCTGTGACGTGGTCCGCTCGGTGGCGGCCCGCTACACCGACCACCCGCAGTACTCGCTGCTGTGGGAGCACCAGCAGCAGCCCGAGGACGACGGAGCCAACTCGCCGGGCTGAAGCCGCAGACCGAGCGCGACGCTGCCGGCAACCCGCCCTGCGCCACCGGCGTACGCCGCCGCTTCTCGCCATCTTCATGACCAGGACTCCCGCAGGCGCCGGACGGCATGTCCTCGCAGGCCACGGCCCCCGCGCCGACGCGCGCGGGGGCCTCCGCTAGTGGCACCCCGGTGTACTCGCGCTGCGAGATCGGTCGATTACGCATGGTCAGGGCCGATGCTGGGGGCGGGCGCCGCCGGTCACTCTCGGGTGGCCCGGCTTGTCTGGAACACGCTCCTACCCGCGACAATCTGCTGATGATCCGTCAGTCCTTGTCGTGAGCTGCTGGTACATCAATGGCCAGACGGGCCGTGCGGTGCGGTCCGCCGACGGGAGGGGACAGTCCCATGCCGGTACCCGAGGGATACCACGTCGTGCGCCGCCACATCCGCCGCAACCCGCGGCCGAGCGTGAAGAAGATGAGCGGTTGGACGATCGCCGGGATCTGCGCGCTGGTGTGGCTGTGGGGGCACTTCATCGGCTTCGGCGACAGTGCCACGGCCACGCCGAGCACGCCCGCGCCTGCCGCCTCCGCCCCCGCGGCGCACTGATGGTCCGCAGGCGGCGCCGGTGGCGTCGGCCCCGGGGGGCCACCGAGGTCGCCGCGGCTGGCGCCGTCGCCCTTGCGGCGGCCGTCGTGTTCTTCCAGGCGGCCGAGGCTGGTGCCCGGGCCGCCGCGAGGCACTGGCCCGTTCTCGCCGGCCTCTCGGGCGTGGCCATCGCCGGCGCGGCGGTGTGGTGGGTGCGGCGCCGTGCCGCGGGCCGGGCCCGCGCGGAGCGGCTGGCCGCCCTGCGGCTGAGCCTGGCCGGGATCGACGGCCTCGGCGACCAGGAGTTCGAGTTCGCGCTGCGGGATCTGCCGGTGCGGGACGGCTGGAGCGCGCGGAAGGCCGGCCAGCAGGGCGACCAGGCCGCCGACGTGATCGGCCAGCACACCGCGCTGGGCCGGATCGTGCTGCAGGCCAAGCACACCAAGGTCGGCGCGAAGGTCGGCTCCCAGGTGATGTACCAGGTCAAGGGAACCGCCGGCCCCGCGCACGGCGCCGACATCGCGGTCGTGGTCACCAACGGGTCCTTCACCCGCGACGCCAAGGCATGGGGCGACAAGCACGCCGTGCACTGGGTCGACCGGGACCGGCTGCGCCTGTGGGCGGAGAACGGCGTCGCTCTGCACGACCTGCTGCGGCTGCCGGCCCGCGCGTCCAGGCGAGGACTCGGCCGTCCGGCGGCGTGATCCTTCCACCACACCGATTCGACAAGGAGGGCGGCCGTGCGCGACAACGGCACGTTCGATCCGCTGCTGAAGTTCCTCGCCGGGGCGGTCCTGGCCGTGGCCGCCGCGAAGGTGCTCTGGCAGTGGCTTTCCACCACGGCCTGGCACTGGGTCAGCGTGGACGTCTGGGGCTGGATTACCGGCCACCCCTGGTGGTCGGCCCTCATCGCCGCCCCGTTCGCGCTGGCCGCCGTCCTCCTGATCAGACTGCTCCTCTTCGCCCCGCGCGGGTACGGCCACTACGCGGACGAGGACTTCGACGAGGAGGAATGGGAGGAGCCGGGCGCCCCGACCTACCGGATGCGGCACCTGGACGAGATGCACCCGACCGACTTCGAGAAGGCCTGTGCCGCCATGCTCGCCCGGGACGGCTTCGCCCAGGTCGAGCACTCCGGGCGTACCGGTGACCTCGGCGCGGACGTCATCGCCTGGGACCACCAGGGCCGCAAGGTGGTCGTCCAGGTCAAGCACTACGCCCGGCCGGTCGGCTCGCGCGACGTCCAGACGTTCAACGGCACCGCCCGGCCCGAACACGGCGCGGACGTACCCGTCATGGTTGGGCTCAACGGCTTCACAGCGGACGCCAGGGCGTTCGCCGCCCGCCACGACCTGGTCCTCGTCGGCCGCAAGGTCCTCAAACGGTGGGCCCACGGCACCCGCCTGTACGACGCGATCGACGAGGAGGAGGACCTCGCCGCAGCGTGACTCCGGCCGTTCCGCAGCCGCACTGAGGCAAGGCTCTCCGGAGGCGGAGCCCGGTGTGTCAGTCCGTCCCGCCACAATCCTCTGAGTAGTCACGGCGACACGAGAAGTGGTGATGGGTAAGGCGGCGCGACTGCGCAGGGAGCGCGCCGAGGGACTGCGCCGAGGACGGCCCGTCCACGTGGTCTTCACGGATGTCGACTACGAGCGCGGCTCCCGGGCGCACGGCAAGGGAGTGGCCCCCGTGGGGCCCGAGGGCTGGGTCATCGGCCGCGCCGGCCTGGTCCACGCCGAATGGGACGGAGAGCAGCTGAACTTCACCGGTGACGAGCTGATCGAGGGCACACGGCCGGCCAGCGCCTGGATCGAGGCGGTGCGGCCGGCCCGGCTCGTGGTCGGGCACGGGATCCTGACCAGCGACCTGCGCTCGGCGGTGATGGTCACCGACGTCCCGGACCGGCTGCTCGCCCGCACCGTGGACACCCTCGCCCTCGCCCACCGCCTTCGCGGCAAGCAGTACCCTGGCGGCTGCAACCTCTCCGCGTTGGCCACCGCCAACCTCGGCGAGACCTCCAAGACGCGCTACCCGCAGTGGATCCCCGGCTTGGGTGATCTGGGATCGCCCAACCGGCATGACGCCGACCCGCGCGAGGACGCCCTGCTGGTCGCCCGGCTGTGGCAGCACATGCTCACCGAGCGCACCCTGGCCTGGGGGTCGAGCGCCCGCGGCGCCCTCGGTGCGAACCGTGGCGGAGGCGGGCCGCTCGACGAACAGGCCCTTGCTGAACTCACCGGGCAGCAGCGCCAGGTGGAGGCCGACCAGTGGCGGGAGCGCTTCCGCTTCGGCCGGATCCTGCATCCCACCCACATCGACGCGCACTCGTTCTCGCTGTCCCGCTTCCCCGCGGCCGTCCTCCCCTCACCCGTCCAGGTACGCGACATCGCGGAGAGGCTGAGGGCCGGCGGGGAGATCCCCGCCGAGACCGTCTTGACCGACGAAGAGCTGTTTACCGCCTGCCAGTACCTCGGTCCCCTGCAGCACATCGATGCCCGCGAACGCATTGCCGACGGCCGCAAGCTCATCAAGCTCCTGCGAGAGAACCTGGCCTGGGCCTTGTGGTCGATCACCCACCGGGACTGGATCAACGAGCACTGGTACTGGATCCGCCGGGGCAAGCAGTCCGCCACCGCGTGGAACAAGGTCGCCGAGATGAACGACGAGAAGGCCAGGATCCGCGGCCGCCTCTGGCGACTCGTCGGATAAGCCCCGCGGCGCGCCGGCAGCACCCGCGGGTGACCCGCCCCAGCACCCCTGACGCAGGCTCGGTGGCCTGCGCCCGGCACGTGGGAGGTCGAGGTTCACCGGTCCCTGCGGCGCAGCAGGATCGCCAGCGTCTCCCGCGCGTCGCGGCGCCGCCGAGGGTTGCGGGAGAGGACCGCTACCGCCACCACCAGGAGCACGCACAGCGCCCCTGCGGCGGCGGTAAGGGAGGCGAGCTGCTCGCCGTCGTGGAGCAGCACGGGCAGGTTCAGCATGGGGACCTCCTGGGTTGGGGCTGCGCCGGTGCGCGCCGCCGGATCTGTGGTGTAGCGTCGCCGTTCCGGGGGGTTTCCTGCGATCTCCCTGGCCCGGCGGTCTCCTGCAAAAGGCCAGATCGGGGGCCTAGTTGGGGGTTTTCTGGAGGGTTTTTGAGGAGGGTCTCCGGCCTCCGGGGAGGGTGAGGGTGGACGGCTGGGACGCGGCCCGGCGTGAGCTGGGCCGGCAGTTGTCGGTTCTTCGGGAGGCGGCCGACCAGCCGGGCCTGGCGAGCCTGAGCGGCCGCCTCAAGGCGAGCGGCTTCGAGGTCGGAACCTCGGCGTTGGGGGAATGGTTCAAGGGCAGGCGCAGCCCGAGCGATACCCGGGCGGTGCTGAGACTCGCCGAGATCCTGGACGTCAGGGCCCAAGAACGGGGCCGCACCGCCGTGGTGGCGCTCGGTCGTCTCAAGGAGCTGGTGGAAGCCGCCCAGCGTGAGTCCGGCCGGCAGCGCGGCGGCCGCCCGCCGAACCCGGCCTTGCCCACCACCGCCGCGGGCACGGCGCACGGCACAAGCGGTGAGCATGTCGCGCGGGCCCGTACGGCGCTTGCGGCGTACGTCTCGCCCGCCCTTCTGAGCGGCCGCGGCGAGGAGCTGCGCGAGCTTGAGGCGTTCTGCACCGCCCCGCAGGGGACGGGGTCGTCGTACGCGTGGTGGCAGGCCGGGCCGTGGACGGGCAAGAGCGCCCTGATGGCCCATCTGGTCACCCGAACACGGCCGAGGGGCGTGGATTTCGTCGCGTACTTCATCAGCGAGGTCCTGCAGAACAACAACCGCGAAGCCTTCCACAAGGACCTGTGGAAGCAGTTGTGCGGCCTCGCCGGCCGTCCGGCCGGTCGGGCCGGCGGCGCGGAGGAGCTGTTCGCCCTCATGGAGCAGGCGGGGCAGGCATGCCGCGACCGAGGGAGGCGGCTGATCCTGGTCGTCGATGCCCTGGACGAGGACGCGGGGGCCCGCCCCGGCGGCGCCTCCATTGCGGCCCTGCTGCCGAAGAACCCGCCCGCCGGCATGCGGGTCTTGGTCACCGGACGCCCGAACCCGCCCCTGCCCGACGATGTCCCCACCGACCATCCCCTGCGCGAGGCGGCGGCCATCCGCCGCCTCGAACCCTGGGCGGGAGCACGAGGGATCGAGGAAGCGGCGACCAGGGACATCCAGCACCTGCTGCACAGCGAACTCGGCCGTACCGTCCTGGGGCTGCTCGCCGCCGCGCACGGCGCCCTGAACCGCGACGACCTCGCCGAGCTGGCCCAGGTTCCGCCGTTCGAGGTGGACCGCATCCTGCGCAGCACCACCGGGCGCAGCCTGATCCCCGCAGCAAGCCCCTACCGGCCGACCGCCACCTGTACGTCTCCCGGAACACCATCAACACGCACATCTACCGCATCTACCGCAAGCTCGACGCCGTCGACCGGGCCCACGCTGTCGCCCTCGGCATCGCCACCGAGCAACTCGACCCCAGCGAGATTGCCGTCGTCCACCCCATCGCCACCAGGAGCGTCGCATGATCCCCAGCACCCGCGAGCAGCAACTTGCCGCCGAGGACGAACTCGGCAAGCGCCCCCGACAAGTCGCCGAGCTGACCGACGAACTCACCGCCACCCGAGCCCGCGCGGACCGCTACCGCACCGCCTGGCAGTCAGCCCGTTGTCGGGCCAACAGCCACCGCGACGACTCCCAGATGTGGCATGGGGTCGCCATCAGAGCGTCCCATCGCGGCCACGTCGGCCAGGACGCCCGGTCGATGCTGCTGAACCTGCTCGCCCAGTGGGGGATGCGAACCGGCCACGGGGCTCGGACCATCGTGGACGAGGCACTGCGCAGACATGCTGCCGACTGCGCCAGGGTGCTGGAGTCGTCGCAAGCCGAGACGGTACGCGCCGCCCAGGCCGAGGCCCGCATCGCCGCCGCCGAAACCCCCCGGCCGCGCTCGCGCTCGCCACCTTCTGACCCGCCACCCACACCACACCGCGGAGGAACCCATGCGCGAGATCGTCAGCAACCAGTTCGACGAGCACAACGGCGGCATCGCCCGCGTCGAGGCGGACCAGGCCGAGCGCTGCTTCGTCACCTGCTCCGGCTGCGGCACCGACGAGTACGCGGCCGGGATGGCCCCCGCCCTGGGCAGGCTCGTCCAGGACCACCCCGGCGAGCGCGTCAACGACTGACCACACACCCACAAAGGGGCCAGGCTCCGCCCCCGGGAGAGAGGGAGACCGCTGCGCCTGGCCTACTGGCCGGGCGCTTTCACGTGTTCGACGGGCGGGTCGTCGCCGCGCTGGTTGGCGAGGGCGTCGGCGATGAGCCAGGCGAGGGGCTCGGCGTCGTTGATGGGGATGTGGCCGACGGGCTGCCCGTTGATGATCCATTTGAGGAACACACCGGCCCTGGGCTTCGCGGACTGGGAGAGGCCGGCGTAGACCCAGCCCTGCTCGCCGCAGGCCTCGGTCTCCAGGTTGAGCGGGACGAGCTTGGAACGGTGAGCGCCGCCACGGGCACCGAGGCTGGCCTGCTCATCGGGGACGTCGCAGTAGGCGGAGTCGCACCAGGTGGGGTGGAGCGCGGTCATAAAGACAGGCTAGTCGGACATCGGTTCGATTTGCAGCCTGTCTGCCCTCGCCGGGAGATCCGAGGCGGCGCACGAAGCGGGCCACGGCTGTCGGCCGACCGGCCGCATCCAGCTCCGCCGCGGCTCGGCCGGCTGCACCCTGGGAGGCATGGGCCACCGAGGATCCTCACAGGTAAGGCTGCCGCACATCGAGCCGATGCTCGCGACGGCCGGCCCGCTGCCGTCCGGATCCGGGTGGACGGGGGAAGTGAAGTGGGACGGTGCGCGGTGCGTCGCCTATATCCCTGAGGCCGCGCCGGTGCGGTTGCTCGGCCGGAACGGAGCGGACTTCTCAGCGCGGTTCCCGGAGGTGGCAGGTGCCCTGACCGAGGTCCGCGGGCCGTTGATCGTTGATGGCGAGCTGGTGGTCATGCGGGGTAATCTCCCGTCGTTTGCGGCCCTGCAGGGCCGGATCCACCGGACTCGCCCTGCCGCCGGGCAGGCTGGCGCGGCGACTGCGCCCGCGCTGTTCGTGGCGTTCGACCTGCTGCACCGCGGAGATCGGTCCCTCCTGGCAGAACCGTACGCGCGGCGGCGTGAGCTCCTGGAGGGCTTGGAACTAGAGCAGCCGGGCTTTCGGGTGCCACCCGCGTGGGACTCGGTCAGTGAGGCGTACGGATGGACGCGGGAACATTCGTTGGAGGATGTCGTCGCCAAGCGGACGGACTCTCCGTACCGGCCCGGCGCCCGTTCGCGGGACTGGGTAAAGATCAAGCACCTGCGAACGGCAGACGTCGTGATCGGCGGGTGGCTTCCCGGCGGCCCGGGCAGCGCCTCGGTGCGCGCCGTCCTTGCCGGTGTCCCAGTTGAGGTTGGCGGCCGACTGGTGTTCGTCGGCTCCGTGAGCAGCGGTATGGCGGGGCCGGAGGGACGGGCATTGGCGGCCGTGTTGCGGCGCTTTGAAGTCTCGGTGTCGCCGTTTACCAGTGGCGGTGCGGGGCTGGGGTTGCCGCGGGGTACCGAGGTGCGGTTCGTGCGCCCCGAGCTGCGCGCCGAGGTGGAGTTTCTTGAGCTGACCGATGCGGGGCGGCTGCGGCAACCAGTGTGGCGGGGTTTGCGCGGCTGACTTCCTCGCGCCGTCGCGGGCGGTCGCCTCCCGCCGCAGGCTGACACGGCAGGGCCTGTCAGTGGACTGCCAGATGCAGCCCGAGGAGGCCCGGGCTCGCGATGCTGCCGCGCCGGGGTGTCGGCCTCTGCCCGACGGCGCCGCAATTCAGTGACCATTTGTCACTTCCCGGTGACAGACTGCCCGCCATGACCACGAGCGCTTACCGCAGCACGTACGCCAACGTCGCCGGAGCCAGTGCCCGCCATGAAGCGGCCAAACTGCGCGAAGGGAAGACGAAGTGGGTTGCCCCACCGCGCGCGAAGCCGTCCGCCACGGAGTTGGTGCCGCGGCGGCCGACTGTGGCGAAGTCCTTCGTCTTGGCGTTGGCCATTGGGTCGCTCGGGTTTTTCATCCACTACGTTGTGGCCCTGGTTCTGGCTGCTGCGGTGTTCATCGCCGTGAAGACGTATGTGGTCGAGGAGGTACCCAGGTTGAAGCCCAAGTCAAAGGCCTCATCGGGATCTGTCGGGCGGGCCGTGAGGGTGCCGCCGACGCCGCAGGAACTCGCGGAGGCCGACAATTGGGATCACGGCGCGGCCGGCGAGGAGGAGACGGAACGGATCCTTTCCGTCCTGGAGCGAAGGGGGTGGACGATCCTCCATGACCGGCGCATTCCGGGCTCGACGGCGAACCTTGACCACATCGCGATCGGCCCTCGCGGCCAGGTCGTCGTGATCGACTCGAAGAACCGGCGGCCGATCCCCGGGGCGGTTCTGCGGCTCTCGCCGGACGGCGAAGGGCTGCGGTACGGCAACTACGACTGGTCGAAGATCGTGACCGCGGTCCGGGCCGAGGTGCGGAAGTCCCAGGGCGAAATGCTCGTCGAGCCGTCAGCCATGGTCGTCATTCACGGGGTCAAGTTCGGTTCGATGCCGGTCATGCGTTGCAACGGTGTGCTGGTGGTACGTCCGGACAAGCTGGTGGAGCGACTGGAGTTGGAGCCGAGGGTGACCGACAAGCCGTGGATAGCGAGTCACCTGGACCGGACGTTCCCGCCGTACATGGAGTAGGTCCGAGACATACATCTGGACCCTCGCATTTCGCAGGCGTACCGTTCCGCCACGAGGGGGGTCAACCCGGGCACGCGCCCCGCCCGGGCCCCGGCGACGGTCTCTCCAGACCGTCGGCACCCACTGCGCCCTGCCGCCTTCCAAGTGCGGCAGGGCGCAGCAGTTTCAGCTCTTCGCCTGAAGCTCTTCCAGCGCTTCCCACGGCCCCGCTCCGAGTTGGGCAAAACGGGGCGGCTTGCGTCTGCCTACGGTCTAGGCAGTGTCGTCAAAGGTCAGGCCCACATGAGGAGTGAGGCGAGGGTGGCGGCGGCTTGGTAGGACACGGCGGTCTTGTCGAACCTGGTGGCCAGGCCTCGCCACTGCTTCAGGCGGTTGAAGCAGCGTTCGACGACGTTGCGGTGCTTGTAGAGCTGGCGATTGAACGCCGGTGGGCGACCGCCGAGCCTGCCGCGCCGCAGTCGATTGGCGATCTGGTCGGCCCGCTCGGGGATGGTGTGGCTGATGCCGCGCTTCCGCAGCCAGGCGCGGATCGCCTTCGAGCTGTAGCCCTTGTCGCCGAGGACGTGTTCGGGACGGGTCCGGGGCCGTCCTGGTCCAACCCGGGGCACCCGAATCTCGTCCATGACGGCGGTGAACTGGGTGCAGTCGTTGGTGTTCCCGCCTGTGAGGACGAGGGCGAGCGGTCTGCCGAGTCCATCGACGGCCAGATGGAGTTTGCTGGTCAGCCCGCCTCGGGAGCGGCCGAGCGCCTGGTTTCGGGTCCCCCTTTTCGCGCCCCCGCAGCGTGCTGGTGGGCCCGCACGATGGTCGAGTCGACCGACACGAGCCAGTCGATGTCGCCAGCCGCGTCCGCCTTCGCCTGCGCGGCCCGCAGCATCCGATCGAATGTCCCGTCCTCGGCCCAACGTCGGAACCGGGTGTGCAAGGTGGCCCAGGAGCCGTACCGCGGCGGCACGTCCCGCCAGGCCACCCCGGTCCGGAACTTCCACACGATCCCGTTCAGCACCGTCCGGTCGTCCAGCCGCGGGCGGCCCGGCGGGCGGCGGGCTGCTCCAGATGAGACCCGGGCAGTAACCTCAGCCGGTGCGGCGCGTTGGGGCAGGCGTGCCACAGCCCGCATCCACCCCCAGCTCCAGCAACGCCCCCGCCGTTCCGGACGGCAAACCCCAGGCGCTGCCCTTCCTCCTGACGTCTCAGCAAGGCGAGGCGGCGCGCACGCTGCTGAGCTACGTGGCCTCCCTGCCGCTGCCGGATCCCGGCCAGCAGCTCCTGGCCGTCGTGGTGGCGATCCGGGCCGCACGCGGCGGCACCGGCAACCTCACCGGCACTGACCTGTCCGCCCTGCGGCTGGGTGATCCCCGCGAAGCGGTCGACGCCCTCCGCGGCCTGGGCTGGCTGATGGACGACACGATCTTCAACAGCGACCCGGTCGCGCCCGCGACGCCGGTCACCGTTCCGGATCTGGCCCGCGAGGCGGACCACCCCCTGCCGTTCGGAAAAGCCGTGCGCTCGCGCGTATCCGGGTGGACCACACGGGCCTTGTCGGCAAAGCCGGTCCGCAAACTCCCGCCGGCCGCCCGGCTGGCGGCCCTGTTCGCCGCCGCACACAGCACCTCCACGCTCGTCGGACAGATCCCGCACGACCTTCCTGAAGCCTGCCGGGCCGCTCTGCCGGACCTTCTGGCCAAGGGCTTCCTCGCCGAACTCGCCGACGGACACTACCGCCTGGACCCCCAGGTAGGCCACCTCGCGGGCATGCGCCCGCCCACCGCCCAGGAGAAGGCGGCAGACCCCGAAGCCGGCACCGGCACCGGCACGACCGCGATTCCGGGATTCGACTTCGACGCCGCCGCGTGGACACAGTGGAAGGACACGGCCACACCCGCCCTGCGTCGGCACGCGGAGAGCGTCGAGTACTGCGCCCTGTGCGCGCTGGGCCCGGAACGGGTCGCGATGGCCTTCACGCCGCCCCCGCCCCGACCGCCTCAGCGCCCTTCCTTGAGCGGCAGGAACCAGATCGCGTACAAGCAGTGGAAAGACGCACACCCGGACCGCGGGCGGCAGGCTGCGGAGTTCACCGTGGCCTTCCGCGCCGAGCACGGACACGGCCCGTCGTACAGGCAGCTGTGCGCAGGTCTGGGCTCGCGCCCGGACCTGCGCCAGGTGAACCTCTTCATCGTGCACCGTCTGGTGACGAACGGATGGCTCACCAGCACCGACCAGGTGCCATGGACCCTCCGCCCGGGCCCGACCGCCCAAGACCAGGGCATCACCCTTCCCCAACGCCGCAGCCCCGAGACGACCGTCCCCGCGGCCCGCCCCTGACCGTCCCCACCGCCGGCTGCGCGGAGAGCACAGGCTTCAGGCTCCGACCTGAACCGTCGGCGTACTTCGGCTGGAGGATCAGCCAGCCAGCGGACGCACTCGCTCCGAATTCCTCGGGATCAGGTAGTGACCTGCGAGGCCGGCTCGCCTAGAGTGGGCGCCCCGATCATGTGACTAATGGGAGGTGCCCATGTCCGCTCGTACGCGCAGGGACTCGGTGTGGGGTGTGGCGGTGCCGGACACCGTCGGGGGATTCGACTCAACCTGGGGCTTCGACGTCGACTCCTCGTGGGGCGGCATCGACACCGCGGATTCGGGCTGGAACTACGACCGCTCCAAGCCCAAGGCGTAGCACCCGGCCGGCCGCTGCTGGCGGCCGGCCCCATTTGGTGCCGTCAACGGCCTCGGTCCCGCACGACCTCGTCGAGGGCCGCCGCCAGCAGCCAGGCCGTCGTCGAACGCAGGGCCCGCGGCGACCGGGCGGCGCGCACCGCGGCGCGCCGGCCGGCACCCGGTCCGGCCCGACGGGCCGTGCGCCAGGCAGCCGCAGCGACGCGCTCAACCGGTTCGACCCTCTGCTGCGCGCGGCACATCCGTCGCGGGTGCGGACCGGTGCTCCGCCGCGCGGAGGTGACCCGAACTCGTCGGCCCGCACGACGACAGCAGGGATGTCCGCTCGACCCGTACGGGGCTGGTCGACTCCGCTGTTCGCTGCCGCGAGCCCGGGAGCGCCCCTTTCCGGGTGGCCGCCGGGTATTGGGTTGACGAGATCGTTCGTACTCGGGACCATGTGTCGCCGCGTGGGTGCGCGGGTGTGCACAGACCGGGGTGTGGGGTTATGAAGTCCGTGGTGTCCGAGCGGTTCGCGGGGAAGGCCGGCCTGGCTGTTGGCACCGTGCTCGTGCTGGCAGCCTGCACGGCAGGCGGGGGCGGCGCAGCGACGTCCGGCAAGCCGGCGCACCGCCAGGCCCTCACCGACGCGGTCGACTCCGTCAGCGCGGGGCTCGGCAAGGCCTCCGAGGCCAAGAACCTCACCGAGTTCGAGACCGCGCTTGTCCTGCTCGGCAGCGCCGCGGGCCTGGGCGGTGACAAGCTGGGCCAGGCCGACGAACCGGCCGACGAAGGGGCGGCGACGGCGAAGAACCAGATGGTGTTCGCCCTCGGCTCGCTGGCCGACGACATCGCGACGCTGCGCAGCCACATGGAACGCCGCAGGATCTGTGCGTTGAGCTCCGCCAAGGCCGAACTCGGCGCCTCCCGTGGGTTGGCGGACGCGTCGAAGGCCCTCGCCAAACTGGCGGCGGCAGGCTACTCGGCGAGCCTCTCCGTTCCGCAGCTGCCCAAGCAGCAGCTCCGCTCGCTGCAGAACGGCACCATGGTCCGCGGCGGGAAGACGTACGGGCAGGGCGCGTTCGAGGTCGACAACGGCGGCACGACGGACGCGGTGGTCTCGCTCGTGCTGAACGGCAAGGCCGTGCACTCGGTGTTCGCCGCCAAGGGGCAGAAGGCCGACATCGAGGGCGTGGAGGACGGGACGTACGAGGTGTACGTCTCCTACGGATCCGACTGGGACACCGAGGCCAAGGGCTTCACCCTGGACTGCGAGTACAGCAAGTTCGACGACACGTTGGCGTTCGAGACCGGCCGGGCCGCGACCTCCTGGACCATCGCCCTCCAGCAGTCGGCTGACGGCAACGCCAAGACCACCGACGTCGAACCGAACGCCTTCCCCCAGCCCTAGAGCGTGGTGCACCGCCGCCACCTCATCCGTTCAGGTCAAGTGCTTGATGACGGCCCGGCTGGCGCGCTGCAGTGCCTCGTCGTCTTCGACGCTCTTGAAGAAGCCTCCACTGCGGCGGGCCAGGGCAAGTTCCAGGCGGATCCGGGGAAGGGCGGGCGCGGCAGCGGGGCCCATCCGCTGCAGGCACTCCAGTACGTGGTTGCCCGTCGAGTCGTTCTTCTCCCACCCATCCAGCAGTACGGGCAGGACGGCCTCGGCCTCGGCCGGGCCGCCGATGTCGTAGATCGCGGCGGCGGCGTGCGTGCGGGTCAGCACATGGCCGGCTTGGAGCATTTGCCGCAGGCGGGGCAGTGCGTCGGCTGCCGGCGCTCCGATCCGGCCGAGGACGTCGGCGGCGTCGCTGTCCTTGCCGGTGTCGAGCAGGGCGGTCAGCAGCGGCACGGCCTCGGCGGGGTCGCTCTCGATGTGCCACAGGGCCTTGGCGGCCGCGAAGCGCAGGTTCGGGTCGTCGGTGTCGGTGAGCGTCCGGACCGTCTCCAGCGCGGTTGCGGCGGCGCTGCCGATGGAGCTGAGCGCGTGGAGGGCCACGGCGGCGGTGTGCCATTGCTTCTGCTTGGCGGCGGTGGTGAGGGCCGTGGTGAGCGCGGGTACGGCCGCCGGGTCGCCGAGCCGGCGAAGGGCAGCGACCAGCGCTCTGACGTCCGACCGGTACCAGTCCTGGGAGAAGTCCGCCTCGGCCAGACGCCGGGTCAGCCTCGGCAGGAGTTTCCCGGCGGCCTGGGGCAAGTGGCCGGCGGCCTGCACCGCGCGCCAGGCATCGGTGCCGGTGTCGAGCGCCGTCAGCAGGCCGGGCAGGGCCCGCTCGTCACCGAGGCGGGCCAGTGCCGTGACCGCCTCCTGGTGGGCCCGGCGCAGCAGCGGGTGCGGTGTGTCCCAGACGTTCTGGCCGTGGGTGGTGCGGTGTGTTTCGGCGAGGGTGGCGAGGGCTTCGCGTGCGGGTTCGGCGAGGGCGGCGGGGAGTTTGCCGAGGGTTTCGGCGGCTTCGGCGGCGGTGTACGGGTCGTTGGGGAGCAGGCAGTCGGCGAGCAGGAGGACGAGGCCGGTGTGGTCGCCGCGCCAGGAGCTGATCAGGTCCCAGGTCATGGCGATGGCGTCGTAGTGGGTGGCTGCATCGGGGCTGCGGAGTTGGGCGGTGAGCAGTGCGGTGCGTTCGGGCAGGCGCGCGTCCAGGATCCGGTGGAGGGTGGTCAGCAGTTCGGTGGTGGGGGCGTGGACGCGGCCATGGCGGTCGAGGTCGGCGAAGGCGGCGGCGATCTGCGGGGGGACGGTGTGCTCCGGTGCCGGCGTGGTGGGGTTGTCCGCGCAGGCGCAGGGACCGCAGTGCGCCGGCCGGGCCTTGTCCTCGGGCTCGGGTTCCGGTGCCGGTTCGGGGGTGAGCTGCTGGAGCAGGCCGGTCGCTGTCGGGACGAGGCCGGCGCCGATTGACTCCGGTGTGCTGGCTGCTTGGTGGACGAGGGCGGCGAGTCGGATGTCGGGGTCCAGCGCTGGGTCGCCCGCCAGGGCGGTGAGCCAGGTCGTCACCGGGCCGAACGCGGCCGGTAGCCGCTGGGCCAGTGTCGCGGACGCCTTGATGAGCAGCAGCCGCTCCGCGGTGCCGCTCTCGGCCGCCAGCCGGTCGCGCAGCAGGGCGAACGCGCGGTCGGCGTCGTCGAGGAACAGTCCCAGGGCCGGGACGGCGGCCCGCCGCACCTGCGGGTCCGGGTCCGCCGCGTGGCGGACGAAGTCCTCGGCGCGCTCTCGCAGCTGAGGCACGACGTCCGCGTGGGGTGTCGACGCGTGGCCGGACGGGCTGTAGTAGACGCCGTCGGGGTCGCAGTCCAGCGCCGCGCTGCCGATGCTGAGCACGAGGCGGATGACGGCCGCGCGGTCGGGCGTCTGCGGATCGTCGGCGAGCGCGAACAGGAACGGCAGGCTCGCCGCCGTGCACGAGTAGACGTCGCCCTGGTGGTGGGCCGAGCCGTAGAAGCTGCTGAAGGCGCCCTCCCGGACGTCGGGGTCGGGCGAGGCCATCTGCTCCAGCCACAACGGGACGTCGTCGGCCGGACCGTAGGCGTGGCCCATGGACGACCAGTCGACGCGGTCGAGGCCCTCAAGATTGTTGATCATGGGTGGCACGGTGGCACGGGGCACTGACACAGCCACCAGTGCACCGATGGTGCGATCTGCTGCTCGGTCAGGTGGAACCTGTCCGAGGACGGCGGCACCGCTTGATTGCCGTGCAGTGGCCTACTACCGGTCGGCGAGGATGCCGCCGAGGCGTTCTACCGGATCATCGACGCGGCCTACGAACGCCGCTCGATCGCGGTGACCAGCAACATCCACCCCTCAAAAGCGCACCTGTTCCGGCGAACCTGTGCCGGGCGCTGACTGAACAGCACAGGTTCCACTGGCGGGGTGGATGCTGCATGATCGGACGGTGCTGGTCGAGGTAGAGAAGATCGCGAGTTTCCCGGGGAGCCCCGTGCTGGCTCAGGTCAAGACGGCCTTCGGTCGCACTGCGGTGCGCTGGTGCGGGGATCCGACCGCTGGGCCGGGCGAGTACCACGTGGAGTGGACGGTCGATGAGGACATCATCTGGGGGCGGAACGCCAAGTCGGCTGTCGGTGCAGGGCCCGATATCCGCCCCGGTGGAGACTGCGTCGTCCTGCGAGGACGGCTGAACCTCACGGGAGACGGTGTCGGCGTGTTGGACGTGGATGGCACGGCGATCCTGCTGGATCTGGCCGGTCCAATGCCCGACGGCGCCATTGGCACCTGGGTCGAGCTCCATATCGAGCGCGAGAGGATCGCTCTCTACCCCTACGAACTCTGAGCAGGGACCAGGACTGGGATGCCTACTGAAGTTGAATTCGTGATGTCGGTCTGAGATCTGGTCAGCCATCCATGATCAGGCCGGTGGTGGCGAGGCATCCGTCGATGAGGTGAGGGCG
>NZ_JBFBHW010000068.1:0-43990 GCF_040685395.1 Kitasatospora sp. NPDC088779
TCCAACCCCAGAAGATTCTGAGGCCGGGGATGTCAACATATCTGGCGTTGACTTTTGGCACGCTGTTGAGTTCTCAAGGAACGGACACTTCCTTCAGGCCGCCTTCCAGCGGGCCCTCCGGGCGCTTCGTTCTTTCGTGTTTCCAGCTTATCAGATCCTCGCGGCCGTTCTTACCGGCTTCGTTTCTCCGAATTCCCGCTGGCGGGATTTCCTTCGAACTTCGCTCCGAAGCTTATCAAAGCTTTCGATGTGCTCAGTCCGCGGGATTTTGCTTCGTCGAAGGATGCGCATTCATAAAACGCGCTCACCTCAATTTGGCGGTGTCGTAGACACTAACGCCCGGGACTGACCGTTGTCCAGTCTGCCCCAACCGTTCAAACCTACTAGCCCACCCTCACCACGTCAATGGTTTGGTCGGGATGCGAGAAGAGTACCAGGTCAGAGGCATGTCGATCACCTCGTCTCAGGCCGCGACGGGTTGCAGATCCGCCCGATCGGCCGCGTCCAGATCACCGACTTCGCCGGCCTCGGCGGCCTTTCGGCCCCACACCAGCGCGTAGAGAAGGAATGCCGCCTCGGCCAGCACTCCGATCGAGATGCGTGCCCAGGTGGGCAGCCCGGAAGGGGTGACGAACGCTTCGAGCACACCGGAAACGGCCAGCACCGTGGCAAGGCCGATGGACATGCCGATGATGGAGCGGCCCTGTTCGGCCAGGGCCGTTCCACGGGTGCGCGGGCCGGGGTCGATGACCGTCCAGCCGAGGCGCAGACCGAGGCCTCCGGCCACGAACACCGCGGTCAGCTCCAGCAGGCCGTGCGGGATGAGCAGGCCGAGGAAGACGTCGAGTCGCCCGGCGGAGGCCATCAGCCCGACGCCGACACCGAGGTTGACCACGTTGGTCCACATCACCCAGAGCACCGGGAGACCCAGCGCGATCCCGAACAGCAGGCACTGCACGGCGATCCAGGCGTTGTTCGTCCAGACCTGCGCGGCGAACGAACTCGCCGGGCGGTCCGAGTAGTACGACTCGTACTGCCCGCCCGGGCGGGTCATCTCCCGCAGGTGATCCGGGGCGACCAGGCTGTTGCGGACCTCGGGGTGGGTGGCCATCCACCAGGCGAGCACCGCGGTGGCCAGCAGCGAGACGACCGCGACCGGCACCCACCAGCGGCGCGCGCGGTACAGCGCGGCCGGGAAGCTCACCGTGTAGTACCGGGCGACGTCGTGCCATCCGCTGCTGCGCGATCCGGTCACCGCGCTGCGGGCCCGCGAGACCAGGCCGGTCAGCCGGCTGAGCAGGGCAGGGTCCGGCGCGGCGGCCTGGACCTTGGCCAGGTGGCCGGTGGCGCGCTGGTACAAGGTGACCAGTTCGTCGGCCTCCTCTCCGCTGAGCCGGCGCCGTCGGGCGAGGGCGTCCAGCCGTGCCCACTCCCCCTGGTGGGTGGCGACGAAGACGTCCAGGTCCATTCGGCGGCTCCATGGTCGGCGGTGGGCGCGAGGGGGCCCGGTCGCGGGCGGGTGGACGGGCGGGTACGTACGGATACGCGCGGCCCAGCATGCCAGCAGCGGTGGGCCCCCCGACCGCCGGGATCTCACTTCCCGTGCGACCACCGGGCGCCGTATGTTTGCGGCTGCGGATCAGACTGCGGAGAGCAGGTCGTGGGGGCCGGTCCGGATGACGCCCCTCCCCTCGTCCGTGCCGCCCTCGGCGGCCTCCATGAGTGAGCTGTACGGCTCCACGAACGTGAACGGACAGGTGTCTTGAGCGACCTGGTGACGGGTGAGGCGGTCGTCCTCGACCTGCAGACGGCGAAGCTTCCCAGCCGGGCGCTGGCGATCACGCTGGACCTGCTCGTGGAGTTCGCTGCCCTGTTCCTGGTCTCGCTCACCCTGAGCGTCGCCCTGATCGGACTGGACGGTGCGGCGCTGGCGGCCACCCTGATCGGGCTGCTGGTGTTCTTCCTGGTGGCCGTGCCGGTGATGGTCGAGACCTTCACCCACGGGCGCTCGCTCGGCAAGGCCGCGCTCGGCCTGCGGGTGGTGCGCACCGACGGCGGCCCGGTGCGGTTCCGGCACTCGCTGGTGCGCGGGCTGGTCGGCTTCATGGAGCTGGTCGCCATGACCGGCGTGCCGGCGGTGATCACCTCGGCCGTGAACGTGGACGGCAAGCGGCTGGGCGACATCTTCGCCGGGACGGTGGTCGTCCGCGAGCGCACCCCGGGCGGGGGGACGCCGCCGCTGCCGCCCGTGCACCCGCACCTGCTCCAGACGATGGGCCGGGAGCTGGTCGCGATGGACCTGTCCGCCGTGCCGGAGCCACTCTGGCTGGCGATTCGCCAACTGCTTGGCCGCATAGGCCAGTTGGACCCCACGGTGGCGCTCCAGATGTCCACCCGGCTGGCCGGCGACCTGGCCGCCCGGACCGGTCATCCGGTGGCGCAGGGGCTGCACCCGGCGGCATACCTGGGCGCGGTGCTCACCGAGCGCCAGCGCCGGGAGTGGACGCGGGCCCAGGCCCAGTGGCAGCGGACCGCAGCCCCCGCACCCGCCGCGTGGCCGGCTCCCGCGCCCCAGCCGCCCACCGCGGACGGCGGGCCGCTGCGCGTCCTCGGCGTCCCGACGACGACCGCGGCAACGACCCCGACGACGCCCGTGGCCCCGGCCGCCCCCTCCTTCGAGAAGCCCGCCCCGCCCACCGCCGACCAGCCGTCCCCGACACCGGCCCCAGCCTCGACACCGGCCCCCGGCACCGGCTTCGCGCCGCCCGCCTAGGCTCACCGCGCCGTCGGGCCCGCCGCCCGACCCACTCAGCCCGGACCTACTCCCCGAACTGCGCCGGCCAGGCGTTCGGCGGCGACGCCAGCTCCTCCAGTTCGATCCCGTCGGCCGCCAGCACCACGTCCCCCGCGAGGTGCACGACCTGCTGCTCGCCGGTCTCCAGGTCCGCGACCTGGTACCGCTCGACCAGCAGCGGCCCGGAGTCGGTCTGGTGCGTGTCGACCCCCTCCAGCAGCCACCCCTGGTCGAAGGTGCGCGGCGCCAGCACCGGTTCGGTGAACGCGACCAGCCGCACCCGTGCACTCGCCCCCTCCCGCAGCCGCAGCAGCCGGGCGGTGGCGACCAGGAAGGCCGGCGAGCCGCCGGTGAACCCGTGCGCCCGGTCGTGCCCCTCCACGCTGTGCTCGCCGCCCGGGTCCGCCGCGTCCGTCCGGACCCAGGCGACGCCGTCCACCGCGCCGCCGCGCACCTGCCAGCCACCGGCCCGCAGCTCCATCCGCAGCGGGCGGGCCCGCGAGTCCAGGGTGAGGTCGATGCTGCCGATCACCCGCCCGTCCGGCGCGTAGGTCTTGGAGACGTACCGCCAGCCGGCCGCCCCGGGGGCGCAGCTGAAGCGCTCCTCCCCGAGCAGCACGCGGTCGTGACCCAGAGGAGTCATGGCTGTATGGAGCGAGTACCGGCCGTTGGGCATGCCCGAAAGCCTACGTGCGCACTTCGCATGCAACGTTCGGGGCGGGTGCCCGCATTAGGGGGGTGGACGGCGCGCACGAGCGCCGACGGTACGCGGGAGAAGGGGGGCGCAGATGGCGAAGCAGGCACGCGACGAGGAGTTCACGGAGTACGTGACTTCCAGGAGTGGCTGGCTGCGCAAGGTCGCCTATCTGCTGTGCGGGGACTGGCACCGCGCGGACGACCTGGTCCAGGAGACCATCACCAAGCTGTACGTGAACTGGTCGCGGGCAGGCCGCATGGAGAACCTGGACGGCTACGCCCGCAGGGTGCTGGTCAACACCTTCCTGGCCGAGCAGCGCACCTCCTGGTGGCGACGGACCAGCCGGCCGGGCACCGCCCTCGACACCGAGTCCGTGCCCGTCGACCTCGACGCCTCGCTGGACCTGCGCCACGCCCTGGCGACGCTGCCGGCCCGCCAACGGCGGCCGGCCTACTGGCTGGTCGACTCGGGCGGCATGGCCGCCCCGACGCTGCGCTGGCTGACCCCCGACGGCCGGTGGGCGGAGATCAGCGGAAACGGTGGCGGCCGCCTCGAAAACTTCTCCCAGGAGATCCTGCTCAGGGTCGCGGCCGATGTCCGGTACGGCCACTGGGACGTCCCCCTGCCGGTGCGGTTCACCGGCCTGCCCGAGACGTTCAAGGCCACCGACATCTCGCTCTGGCGGCCGGACACGGACGGCGTCGGCGCCTGGAGCCTGTGGCTGATGTTCCAGGTCGAGGGGAAGAACGTCTCGGTCACCCTGCGGCCGATCGGGCCGCGCCCGGTCTACACCAGCACGGACGGCTCGCCCTACACCGACTCGCACCCGCCCTTGGAGTCCGTCCAGAACGGGGTGGAGATCTCCATCGGCACCGGAGCCGGCGATCCGCCCTCCCTGGAGCAGCTCGGCGGCCTCCCCTGGATGCTCGCCCACACCGAGGCCCTCGGCCCGGACGCCACCGACTGGACCACCGACGTCATCGTGCCCTGAACCGCCGACGGCCGACCGAACGCGCCGGTGGCCGGCACCCCTGCGCAGGGGTGCCGGCCACCGGCGTACGGCTCACCGCATCAGTAGCGGTACTGCTCCGCCTTGTACGGGCCCTCGACCGGGACGCCGATGTAGTCGGCCTGCTCCTGGCTCAGGGTGGTCAGCTTCACGCCGAGCGCGTCGAGGTGCAGCCGGGCGACCTTCTCGTCCAGGTGCTTGGGCAGCACGTAGACGCCGATCGGGTACTGCTCGGTCTTCGTGAACAGCTCGATCTGGGCGATCGTCTGGTTCGCGAAGGAGTTGGACATCACGAACGACGGGTGGCCGGTCGCGTTGCCCAGGTTCAGCAGGCGGCCCTCGGAGAGGACGATGATGGTGCGTCCGTCGGCCTTGCGCCACTCGTGGACCTGCGGCTTGACCTCGGTCTTCACCACGCCGGGCAGCTGCGCCAGGCCGGCCATGTCGATCTCGTTGTCGAAGTGGCCGATGTTGCCGACGATGGCCTGGTGCTTCATCCGGGCCATGTGGGAGGCCATGATGATGTCCTTGTTGCCCGTGGTGGTGATGAAGATGTCGGCCGTCTCGACGACGTCCTCCAGGGTGGCGACCTGGTAGCCGTCCATCGCCGCCTGGAGCGCGCAGATCGGGTCGATCTCGGTGACGATGACGCGGGCGCCCTGGCCGCGCAGCGACTCGGCGCAGCCCTTGCCGACGTCGCCGTAGCCGCAGACGACGGCGACCTTGCCGCCGATCAGGACGTCGGTGGCGCGGTTGATGCCGTCGATGAGCGAGTGGCGGCAGCCGTACTTGTTGTCGAACTTCGACTTGGTGACCGAGTCGTTGACGTTGATCGCCGGGAACAGCAGCTGGCCGTCACGGTGCATCTCGTACAGGCGGTGGACACCGGTGGTGGTCTCCTCGGTCACGCCCTTGATGGTGGCGGCGACCTCGGTCCACTTGTTCGGGGAGTCCTTGAGGGTGCGGTTGAGCAGCTCCAGGATGATCCGGAACTCGTCGTTGTCCGCGGTGGACGGGTCCGGCGCGGCACCGGCCTTCTCGACCTCGACACCCTTGTGGATCAGCAGGGTGGCGTCGCCGCCGTCGTCCAGGATCATGTTCGGGGTCTTGCCCTCGGGCCAGGTCAGAGCCTGCTCGGTGCACCACCAGTACTCGTCCAGGGTCTCGCCCTTCCAGGCGAAGACCGGCACGCCCTGCGGGTTCTCCGGGGTGCCCTCCGGGCCGACCGCGATGGCGGCGGCCGCGTGGTCCTGGGTGGAGAAGATGTTGCAGGAGCACCAGCGGACCTCGGCGCCCAGGGCGGTCAGGGTCTCGATGAGGACGGCGGTCTGCACGGTCATGTGCAGCGAGCCGGTGATGCGGGCGCCGGTCAGCGGCTTCGACTCGGCGTACTCGGCTCGGATCGACATCAGGCCGGGCATCTCGTGCTCGGCCAGCTGGATCTCCTTGCGGCCGAACGGCGCCAGGGAAAGGTCGGCGACCTTGAAGTCACCGGTGGTGTCGGTCGACATGCGTCTGCTCCTCGCTGATGGGGTGGGCGTGGCCAAGGTCCTGTGTGTGCGGTCGCAGCGGGGGCGGGGCCGTACGGGTGCACGGCTACGCCGGGGCGGCCGGATCCGTGGTGGCGGACCGGTTCCCTGCTGCGCAGCACAAACCGTCGGAGGACCTCTCTCCCTCGACCGGGGCACACCCCACAGGGGCGGACCGCCGATCAACCGCCATCAGCAGCGACGTTCTGGCTCTGGTGACGAATCTACACCGGCGGCCCCACCGGCCGTCCGCCGATGAGCGATTTCGGCCTCGGACCGGACGGGTCCTCAAGCGGATCCCAGCCGACCCCGGCCGGCGGCGGACCGGCGCCGGTCAGTGCGAGGCGCCGGGCCCGGGCCCGCCGGGGGTGGCCGCCGGGTCCTCGCCCGCGGCGGCCTTCTCGGCGCTGTAGACGTCGGGCTCCAGGTAGATCGCCCGCGCGATCGGGACGGCGGCCCGGACCCGCTCCTCCGCCGCGTCGATCGCCCGCGCGACGCGGGCCGCGCTGTCCTCCGCGTTGACGGCGATCTTGGCGGCGACCAGCAGTTCCTCCGGCCCCAGGTGCAGGGTGCGCATGTGGATCACGCCGGTGACGGCCTCGCCGTCCACCAGCGCCTCGCGGATCCGGCGCACCGAATCCCGGTCGGCGGACTCGCCGAGCAGCAGCGACTTGGTCTCCAGGGCGAGCACCACCGCGATCAGCACCAGCAGGACGCCGATGCCCAGGGTGCCGACGCCGTCCCAGACGCCGTCGCCGGTGATCACGGTGAGCGAGACGCCGAGCAGCGCGAGCACCAGGCCGATCAGCGCGCCGGCGTCCTCCAGCAGCACCACCGGCAGCTCCGGGGCCTTGGCGGTGCGGATGAACTGCACCCAGCCCTGGCCGCCCTTGGCCTTCGCCGACTCGCGCATCGCGGTGAGGAAGGACCAGCCCTCCATCGCGACGGCGAAGATCAGCACGCCGACCGCCCAGCCCCAGGAGTCCAGCTTCTCCGGGTGGTTGACCTTGTGCCAGCCCTCGTAGATCGCGAACAGGCCGCCGACGCTGAAGAGGACGATCGCCACCAGGAAGCCGTAGATGTAACGCTCGCGGCCGTACCCGAACGGGTGCTCCTCGTCCGCCGCCCGGCGCGCCCGCTTGCCGCCGATCAGCAGCAGCACCTGGTTGCCCGAGTCGGCGACCGAGTGCACGCCCTCGGCCAGCATCGACGAGGAGCCGGTGAAGCCGAAGGCGGTGAACTTGGCCGCCGCGATCGCCAGGTTCGCGGACAGTGCCGCGACCAGTGCCTTGGTGCCGCCTTCTGTACTCATGCTCCGGGTCCCTCCGCCGCAATGGCTGGTCGCGCTGCTCCGTCGAGCGCTTACCGTACCGGCCGTGCGACGCCGGCTCAGGACTGCGCGGCGGCGAGCCCGAGGTAGACGGCGGCGAAGTCGGTCAGCGCGACCAGGTCGGCGAGCGCGTGCAGCGGGTCCGGCCGGGTGGTCGCGTACTCGGTCAGCCGGACGTCGTGGGCGCCGGCCAGCCGGTGCGCGCGGGTGACGCCGAAGCTGCGCGGGCCCGCGTCGTCCTCCGGCACCTCGGCCGGCCCGTCCGCCTCGTCGGCCGCGCCGCCGGGCTGGGCCCCGGGCCGACCGCCGGGCGCCCCCGGGACGTGCCGCAGCAGCAGGACCTGGAGGTGCAGCGGATCCGGCTCGTCGACCCGGTCGCGGAAGAAGTCGTCCGGGTCCGCGCCCGCGCCCAACTGGCCGGTGAACATGCCGCGGTGGGCGGTGAGCACCTGCGGCAGCGGCCCGGCCAGCGCCGGGCGGCCGGCCCGTTCGGCGAGCTGGGCGGCGAAGCGGGTGGCGACGGCCCCGGCGATCGGGCCCTCGGCCCACAGCAGCGGGACCGTCCCGGCCAGCCGGGCGGCCAGGCCCTTGGCCGGGTTGGTGTACGCGGCGGCGTCGGGGCGGCAGCGGACGGCGGTCGCGTCCAGCAGGTCGGCGACGGCCGGCAGCGCGTCGTACGGCAGCTGGGTGATGCCGATCTTCTGGGCGAGCGCGAGCAGCGGGGTGAGGTGGGACCACAGCGCGGCCGGGTCCTCGGCGGGGAGGTCCGGCTCGGCGGCCGGGCGGGCGGGCGCCTCGTCCTCGGGCAGCGCGGAGGCCACGTACGGCAGCGGCAGCGCGCGCACCTGCAACGCGGCCTCGGCCAGCGGGCTGCCCACCGGGGCGGTGACCGCGATCGCGCAGCCGCGCGCGTAGGCCTGCTCGGCGAGGCTGACCAGGCCCGGTTCGCCGCCGTCGGCGGAGCTGACCACCAGGAGGTCCAGCGGGCCGGCCCAGCCGGGCAGTTGCCAGCCGAGCCCGGTGGTGAAGGCGGGCGGCGCGCCGGCCCGGTCGGCGCGCGGGGCGGCCGCCTCGGTCGGCGGCAGCGTGGTGATCAGGCCGGCGCTGCCGGCCAGCGCGGTCAGGATCTCGCCCGCCGTCAGGGCGCTGCCGTGGCCCGCGACCAGGACGGCGCGCGGGCGGCCGTCCGGGCGCAGCCGGTCCAGGCCGGCCGCGTCGGCCAGCCGCAGCGCGGTGCGGACCCGCGCGCCGGCGCCGGCCAGGGCCAGCAGGGCGCGGTCGCGGTCGGCGCGCTGCAGGGCGGCCGGGTCGTCGAGCAGGGTGTCGTCGAGCATGCGGCGGGCCTCCGGCTGCTGTCCTGTGCGCGCTGGGCTGACGGGGTGGGGGCTTCGCCCCAAGGATCAGGCCGGGCGGCGGGCCTCGTCCACCAGCAGGACCGGAATGCCGTCCCGCACCGGGTACGCGAGGCCGCAGTCCGCGCCGGTGCAGACCAGCTCGGGCTGCTCCTCGGTGCCGCCCTCGGTGAGCGCGGCCCGGCACTGCGGGCAGACCAGGATCTCCAGCAGGAAGGATTCGAGCTTCATGGGGCTCTCCAAAAGTCGGGGGGTGGCACGGCGGTGCCCCGGCCGATAGGCAACCCTACCGGCCGGGGCACAGCAGGCCTCGGTCAGGCGCGGACGATGGCGAGCACGCCGTCGCGCAGCTCGGCCATCTTCGCCGGGTCCTTGGCCTCGGCGTTCAGGCGCAGCAGCGGCTCGGTGTTGGAGGCGCGCAGGTTGAACCACCAGTCCGGGCCGGCCACGGTGAGGCCGTCCAGCTCGTCGACGGTGGTGCCCTCCAGGCCGGCGTAGGCGGCGCGGACGGCGGCGGTGCTGGCGGCCTGGTCGGCGACGGTGCTGTTGATCTCGCCGGAGGCGGCGTAGCGGTCGTACTCGGCGGTGAGCGCGGACAGCGTGCCGGGCTGCCCGCCGAGCGCGGCCAGCACGTGCAGCGCGGCCAGCATGCCGGTGTCGGCGCGCCAGAAGTCGCGGAAGTAGTAGTGCGCGGAGTGCTCGCCGCCGAAGACGGCGTCGGTGACGGCCATCTCCTGCTTGATGAAGGAGTGGCCGACCCGGGTGCGCACCGGGTTGGCGCCGAGCTCGCGGACCACCTCGGGGACGGTCCAGGAGGTGATCAGGTTGTGGATGACGGTCGGCTCGGCCTCGCCGGCGGCCTGGGCGCGGGCGATCTCGCGGGCGGCGACCAGGGCGGTGATGGCGGACGGGGAGACCGGCTCGCCGCGCTCGTCGACGACGAAGCAGCGGTCGGCGTCGCCGTCGAAGGCCAGACCGAGGTCGGCGCCGACCTCGCGGACCCGGGCCTGGAGGTCGACGATGTTCTTCGGGTCGAGCGGGTTGGCCTCGTGGTTGGGGAAGGTCCCGTCCAGCTCGAAGTACATCGGGACGAGCTCGATCGGCAGGCCGTCGAAGACGGTCGGCACGGTGTGGCCGCCCATGCCGTTGCCCGCGTCCACGACGACCTTGAGCGGACGGATCGCGGTGAGGTCGACCAGGCCCAGCAGGTGGTCGGCGTAGCCCCGCAGGGTGTCCTGCTCGGACAGCGCGCCCGGCTTGACGTCCTTGGCCGGGACGGTGACGGTGTCGTCCTCACCCGTCCAGGACTCGACCAGCTCGCGGATCTCGGCGAGGCCGGTGTCCTGGCCGACCGGGGCGGCGCCGGCCCGGCACAGCTTGATGCCGTTGTACTGGGCCGGGTTGTGGCTGGCGGTGAACATCGCGCCGGGCAGGTCGAGCTTGCCGCTGGCGTAGTAGAGCTGGTCGGTCGAGCAGAGGCCGATCTGGACGACGTCGGCGCCGTAGGCGGCGGCGCCCTCGGCGAACGCCCGGGTGAGCGACGGGGAGGAGGGGCGCATGTCGTGGCCGACGACGATCGCGGACGCGCCGGTGACCTGCACGAACGCGGCGCCGAAGGCCCGGGACAGGTGCTCGTCCCACTGGTCCGGGACGACGCCTCGGACGTCGTAGGCCTTCACGAGCTGCTTGAGGTCGCGCACTGCGGCTCCACCCTGGTCTCTGTACTGGTCGGTGTGCGTGTGATCGGCGGCTGGCCGCCCACGGTCACGATACGTCGGGGTCACCGCCCGTTCGGTCGACGGTCCGCGGTGACGGTAGACGGGCAGCGTACCCAAGTCGGACGAACGCCCGGTGCGGGCCCGGGCGGGGTACGGCGTCGGCTGTGCGGCGTCAGTTGTCCGGCGAGCGCAGGACGCGCAGGTGGCCGCGGCGGCCGCCCTCGGTGGACTCGCCCTCGGACCCGCGGCCCTGACGGGGGGTCTGCGGCCGGGCGGCCTCGCGGACGGCGTTGGCGAGGGCCTCCAGGTCGTCGCTGCTGCGGCGCAGCGGCCCGGCCTCGGCGGCCAGCCGGACGACCTCCCAGCCGCGCGGGGCGGTGAGGCGCTCGGCGTGCTCGGCGCACAGGTCGTAGCAGTGCGGCTCGGCGTAGGTGGCGAGCGGGCCCAGGACGGCGGTGGAGTCCGCGTAGACGTACGTCAGCGTCGCGACGGCCGGCCGGCCGCACGCGGTCCGCGAACAACGACGTACAGAGCTCACGAGGGTGGACGGTACCGCACTCCTCGCCGGGGAGCGAAGACCGCCTGTCCGGCGGGTGTGCCGTGTCGCGGTCCGCACGCCGGTCCGCGCCCCGCCGCCCCGGGCGTTTCCCCGTCGGAGTAGTCCACTTCCGACCGTCCAAGGACTACCCTCGGCAGTGATATGGACAGCTCTGCACCGCAGTCATCGACGGGACCCTCGCGCCGTCCCCGGCATCGCGACCGGCACGGCAGGGGGCTGCGCGGCCCGCTGGCGCCGCCCCAGGTGCCGATCTCGCTCACCCGCTCCGAACTGTTCGACGACTACGTGCGCGAATCGGTGGAGCGTCTTGAACGGCGCTGGCCGCAGTTGATCGAAGTGGAGTTCGCCGTCCAGGAGGTGCCGCTGCACGAGCCCGACGCGGCCGACGGCGAGGACGGCGTGCCGCTGGGGCGGGTGTTGCCGGGCAAGCAGGGCCGCAAGAGCCAGATCGTGGTGTACCGGCGGCCGGTGGAGATCCGGGCGAAGACCCGGGAGGACCGCGCGGCACTGGTGCACGAGATCCTGATCGAGCAGGTGGCGGAGCTGCTGGGGCTGTCCCCGGACGCCATCGACCCGCGCTACGACGAGGACTGAGCACGCGGACGGGGCGGTACCCGGGCCTGCCGGGTACCGCCCCGTCCGACCGGTCAGCGCAGGACGACGCCCGGATCCTGCCCGGCCCGCGGGACCCTGACGGTGCTGTGGTCGTCGCGCAGCGACTGGATGGTGAACATCGGCACGTCCTTGGCGGGCAGCGAGAGCATCCGGGCGGCCATCACCGGGCCGCCTGAGACGGTCTCGACGGTGAGCGCGAAGCTGCCGTTCAGCCCGCCGGGCTCGGGCGCCGGGAGGGCGACCGTGCCGCCGGCCGGCAGCTGGACGTCCTTGCTCACCGGGGTGCCGCCGCCGCTGCCGGCCGAGGCGGTGACCCGGACGGTGGCGGCGTCGCCGGCGGAGGTCAGGAACAGCGTGGACGCGCCGGCCCGGTTGTCGGCGACCGTGGCGCGGGCGCCGACCGGGCCGGTGCCGGTGAGCCAGGCGGCGTCGCTCTTGCCGCCGCCCCCGGCCCGGTCGACCCGCAGGCCGGCCACGACCGGGGTCGGGTGCTTGTCGTCGGTGGGCGACAGCCGCAGCCCGGCGACCTCGTCGCGGGTGACCTTGCCGAGGTCGACGGCGGCCACCATGCCCGCCTTGATGTGGATGGACTCGTTGCCGGCCGGGGTGAACCAGCCGTTCTTGCCGGACAGCTGGATCTTCAGGTCGGCGTCGTCCTCCGGCGGCGCCCAGACCACCAGGTGGGCGGCGGAGGTGTCGGCGGGCAGGCCGGGCAGCACCTGGGTGGCCGCCGGCTCGGCCGAGGCCGGGATCCAGTCGGCGCCCCTGCCGCCGTCGGCGGCGTGCAGCGCGGCGCCGACCCGTCCGCTGCGGGCGACCACGTGCACGGCGAGGTCGTTGACCGCGCCCTTGCTGATCGTCGGCAGCAGCACGGACTGGGAGCTGCCGGGGGCGACGGTGATGCCGTTGGCGGCGTCGTTCTCGATCAGGCCCTTGTCGCCGTACAGCTTGATGTCGACCACGGCGGCGGAGGACTCGGTGTTCACCAGGCTGACGTAGTCGACCCGGTCGCCGGCCGTGCTGGCCCCGGCGAACCAGAAGCTGGTCCCCGCGGGGGTGCAGGTGAGGCCGGACAGGCCGAGGCCGCGCTGCTCGGTGACCACGGTGGTCTGGGTGACGGTGAAGCCGGGGGCGAGGGCGCCGGTGGCGACGGCCCCGGTGCCGGGCGCGGTGTCGCCGTTGGCGGCCGGGCCGGTGGCCGGGGTGCCGGGCTTGGCCAGGGTCAGCCGGGCGTCGGCGGGCGCGGCGCCCTTGTCCGGGGCGGCCGGGGCGGCCGAGCCGGACGGCGCGGCGGGGGCGCCGGCCGCCGGGGCGGAGGGCGCGGTGGTCGGCGGGGTCGCGGGCGCGGCGGCGTCGGAGAGCCAGCCGGCCCCGCCGGTGGCGCCGCCCGTCCCGGGCGGGGTGTAGGCGGTGAGCGTGGTCGAGCCGGTCAGGCCCTGGAGCGGCTGCGGGCAGACCGCCGCCGTCCGCTCGACCTGCGCGGTGGTCGGGGCGACGCCACCGTCCGCCTTGGCGGGGGCGGCCGGCGGGCGCGTCTCGGCGATCCCGAACACCGCCGCGAGCACGACGGCCGCGGCCAGCAGGGACTGCGTGGTCCTGGTGCCCCCGGACCGCCCGGCCGGCCGGGCGGAGGCCGCGGGCTCCGGCGCCTGGGCCGGGGCGTGCCCGGACTGCCCGGCCTCGGCGGCCTCCGTCGGCTCGACGGCCTCGGGCGCGGACTTCTTCCTGAATGCGGGCTTCTTCATCGCGGGTCAGCTCCCCGATCCGTGCTGGTGCGGGTACCGGCCCGTGCCGTTGGGGTCGTTCGGGTCGTTGGGGTCGTAGTAGGGCTCGGCCTGCGGCTGCCCCGGCACCCACGGCTGCTGGTGCTCCGTCTGCTGGTAGGGCTGCTGCTCGTAGCCGTACTGCTGCTCCTGCGGGTACGGCTGCTGCTCGTAGCCCTGCTGCGGGTACGCCTGCGGCTGGTAGCCCTCGTAGCCCTGGCCGTCGTACCCCTGGCCGCCGTACGGCGCGGCCACCGGCTGCTGGGCCGCGTACTGGTCGTAGCTGTACGGGTCGGCCTGCTGGTACGTCTGGTACGGGTCGGTGTACGGCTCGGTCTCCTGGACGGCCGCGGCCGCCTGGACCGCTTCGGCCACCGGCTCGCCGGCGGGCTGCGCCGGGATCGCGCCCGGCGGGCCCTCGTACACCCCGCCGTCCTCGCCGCCCTCGCCGCGCTCGGCCATCCGGCGGGCCCGGCGGCTGCCGGGGGCGGGCGCCTGCGCCTGGGCCGCGGCGGCCAGCGCGGCGGCGGCCACCACCTCCTCGGGCAGGTCGTCGTCCTTGTGGCTGCGGCGTCCGGGCAGGGCCAGCACGAGGATGGTCAGGCCGAGCAGCACCTGGGCCCAGATCCAGCCGGTGTGCGCGAAGCCGTCCTCCCGGGTGACGGACAGCTTGCCGCCGCCGGCCGGGAGCTTGAAGCCCTGCGCCCAGCCGTCGACCGTGACGGACTCCAGCGCGGTGCCGCCCACGGTGGCCTTCCACTCGGGGGCGGCGGACTCGGCGAGCCGCAGCACCCGGCCGTCCGGGCCGGCCGGGACGGTGGCGGTGAGGTCGCGGGCCCCGGCCGGGACGACCACCGGGGCGGCGCCCGGGGCGGTGATCACCGCGCGGACGGCGGGGGCGCCGGTGACCTGCCAGAGCGCGGAGTCGCCGTCCTGGTTGGCCTTGACCAGGCCGGGGGTGGTGTCCAGGACGTCCTTGTAGGTGGCGATCACCGACTTCTGGACCAGCACGTAGGCGATGCCGTAGCCGGAGAGCGCACCGGCCTGGTCGGCGCCGGAACCGGCCAGCAGGCTGCCGACCATCTTGTTCAGGCCGTCCTGGGTGCCGGTCGCCGGGTCGACGGTGGACTCGGCCTGGCCGAGCGTCAGGCCCGCGCCGCGGACCACGGTGTAGCGGACCGCGCCGCCGCCCGGGTCGCCGGTGACGACCAGGGTGCGGGACCGGTCGGTGGTGCCGGCCTCCTCCGCGATGAACGCGGGCACCTGGCCGGCCTGGGCCCGGTGCAGCGGCTTGCCGGCGCCGGTGAGCGCCCACCACAGGCCGGTGCCCAGCGGGGCCAGCACCGCGGCGGCCACCACCAGCGCGGCCACCGGCTGGCGCCAGCCGAAGGCGATCCCGGCCACGCGGGCGTTGGCGCCGTCGGCGCCGATCGCGGCGGCCGCCAGCAGGGCGATCCCGGCGATCAGCGAGGCCGGGCCGGCCCAGGCGGGCACCGCCGGGCCGCCGGAGGCCGGGGTGACGGAGGTGCCCGCCACCGCGACCGCGAAGACCAGGCCCGCACCGGCCGCGCCCCAGGCGGCCAGCACCGCGCGGCGGCGGTCGGCGCGCAGCAGTGCGGCGAGCGCGGCGAGCACCACGCCGGCCGACAGCCAGACCGGCGGCACCCCGGCGCCGCCGGGGTTGACCAGCAGCAGGCCGGCCGCGCTCGCACCGGTGCCGTGCAGGCCGGGCAGGCCGGCCTCCAGCAGCAGCCACTGCGGGTGCGTCAGCACCGTCAGCGACCACGGCGCCAGCACCAGGACGGGCAGCGCGAGGATCACCAGGACGCGCAGGCCGAGCAGGCGCAGCGCGGCGCCGCCCGAGCCGAAGGCGCCGCCGCGGACCACCGCGACGACCAGCGTCGCCAGGCACAGCGGCAGCGCGAGCGCCCAGGTCAACGGCACGAAGGAGGTGGCCAGGGTGAGCAGCAGGACGGTCATCCAGACCGGCCGCCACCCCGGGCGGGCGCCCTTAGCGGCGCTCTCGTCGCGGATGCCGAGACCGGCCGCGATCGCGGCGGCGCGGGCCAGCGGCGGCAGCAGCACGGCGAGGACGGCGGTGCCGATCCGGCCCTGGGCGAGCGCGCCGGTCGCGGCGGGCAGCAGCGCGTAGGCGGCGCTGGCCCAGGCCCGGACCAGCTTGGAGTCCAGCAGCGGCCGGGACACCAGGTAGGCGCTGACCGCCGACAGCGGCACGGTGAGCACGACCAGCAGGGTGAGCGCGAGGTCGGCGTGGTCGAACAGCACCCAGGACAGCACCGCGAGCACGCCGAGGTACGGCGGCGCGGCGGCGGTGGAGCCGGTGCCGATCGGATGCCAGGCGTCCGCGTACATCGACCAGAGGCCGCCGGCGCCGTCGGTGGCCGGCAGCAGGGCGCCGCCGAACAGCTCGCCGCTGCCGAACAGGCCTCGGCAGGCGATCAGGGCGAACACCAGCAGGGCCGCGAACAGCACCGGCGCCGGACGCCGGGCCAGCTTCTTGATCAGCGTGAACTGCTCGACGACCAGGTCCTCGTCGTCCTCGCCGCCCGGCCCGGCCTCGACCGAGCCGTGCCGGCCGGTGTCGTCCTCTCCCCCTATGCCGAGGGAGCCGATCACGCCCTCGACGGCGAGCCGGGCGGTGGCGCCGGGCGGCGGGAAGAGCGTGCGATCGTCCAGGGCGTCGGCGGCCCGGGTGCGGGCGCGCTGCTTGCGCGCGGCCAGCAGCCGGGGGAAGCGGACGAGTTCGTGGCCGAGGCCGGTGAGCTCGTCGAAGGCCTGGCGCGGGTCCTTGCCGAGCAGGTTGGTGGCGGCCCGCAGCAGGGTGCCGAGCACCAGCCGCAGCAGGACGTAGGGGAAGAGCGCGCCCTTGCAGTTGGCGAGCAGGGTGTAGACGGCGCCGGCCTTGTCCACCCGGTGCGGGTGGGCGGGGCCGCAGTCGATGGCGCGGCGCTCGCGGCTGGCCGCCTCGGCGTGCCGCAGCACGGCGTCGGGGGCGATCACCACGCGGTGGCCGGCGGCGTTGACCCGCCAGCAGAAGTCGGCGTCGTCGCGCATCAGCGGCAGCGCCTTGTCGAAGCCGCCGAGTTCCTCGAAGACGTCGCGGCGCACCAGCATGCCGGCGCTGGAGACGGCGAGCACCGGGCGGACCTGGTCGTGCTGGCCCTGGTCCTGCTCGCGGCGGTCGAGGCCGGTCCAGCGGCGGCCGGAGCGGGCGATGGTGACGCCGACCTCCAGCAGCTGGCGGCGGTCGTACCAGCTGCGCAGCTTGGGGCCGACCACGGCGGCGCTGGGGGTGGAGTCGGCGACCTGGAGCAGCCGGCGCAGCGCGTCGGTCTGCGGCTCGCAGTCGTCGTGCAGCAGCCAGAGCCATTCGACGGGCTGGGTCTCGCGCGGGCCGCCGCGGCCGAGGTCGTCCTCCTGGGCGAGCGGGTCGCCGAAGTCGTCCCAGCCGCCGGTGACCGGGTCGTAGCCGGAGGGGTCGAGCCGGTACGGCAGGTCCTCCGGGCGCAGCGGCGGGCTGCCGAAGACGGCTTCGGCGACGGCGGTGCCGAAGCCGGCCCGGCGGCCGAGGAGCAGCGGGCCGCTCTCGGGCAGCCAGTCCGCGAGGGTGTCCGCCAGCAGTTGCGGAGAGTTGTCGGTGGAACCGGTGTCGACCGCGAGCACCCGCTGGACCTGGCGGTCCTGGCCGAGCAGGCCGGCGAGGGCCTGCGGCAGCCAGCGGGCCCCGTCGTGCGAGACGATCACCGCGGTGACCAGGTGGCGCGGGTAGGCGGGCGGCCTGGCAGCGGTGAAGCCGCTCTGGTGGCTGTAGACGGTCATCGAGTGCGCGGGCCTCAGTTCTCGGTGGACACAGCCGGTGAACGGCAACCGGATGGCGCACCACACTAACGGCTCCGGATGGCGGCTTCGTCCGCGGTGCCGGTGCGGGACCGGTGAAGAGCCGGCAGGGAACACGAAAGCGCCCCACCGCCGCGGTGAGGCGCCCGTACTGCCGTGTGGTTGTCGAAGGGTCAGCGGGGGTCGGCGGCCGCCCCGGTCAGACCGCGCTCTTCTTGAGCCGGCGGCGCTCGCGCTCGGAGAGGCCGCCCCAGATGCCGAACCGCTCGTCATTGGCGAGGGCGTACTCCAGGCATTCCGAACGGACCTCGCAGGCGAGGCAGACCTTCTTGGCCTCGCGCGTGGAGCCGCCCTTCTCGGGGAAGAAGGACTCGGGGTCGGTCTGGGCGCACAACGCGCGCTCCTGCCAACCGAGTTCCTCTTCCTCCTCCGTGATGCCGTCACCGATCAACAGCTCAAAGAGCTCGCTCATGTGGCGCGCCTCCTCTGCCCCTACTTGGCGTCCCCGTGGTTGCCGTTGCCTCGTGCGGCCGACGACACGAGTGAAATTACAGTTGCGTCACTCTGGCTCAGTCAAGCCGAGCTCTGGTATTGGGGCGAGGATTCACTCCCCGGCACCAAGCCGTTACGAATAGTGTACATATTCGGACACATTGGACCTTCGATCCGAAAGCCCCGAACGGCGTCGAACCAGCCACAACCATTCGGCGAGTGACGCTCGGTCACCATCACAGGCCGGTCATCGCCCTGCCTTCCCGGCGATCTTCCCATCGAAACATAGAGCGTGATTTATCACCCCATCCGGGCAACTTCTTGGCGTAACCCCCTCGAATGCCGCATCCCTGTGTTTGACACCGGCCCCACGGATGCGGTCTCCTTTCCCCTATGTCAGAGTTCGCCAGCCCCCGGAGCGGTTCCACGCTCCGCCGTGCCGTGAGCTCTTGTTGTCGCCTCTGTTCCTGCTGTATCTAGGCGCCCGCGTCCCACCGCGCGCCGCCCCCAGGAAGCACAGAGGCCGCCCGCGATTCCCGTCCCAGGACATCCCGGATCCGGCTGATCCCCGACGAACAGCCGCCACTCCGAGGACGACTCCCGTGCGTATGACCCGTATCCGCAAGCGGAACCGCGACCGCAGCAAAATCGCCCGCCGAAGCCCCGCGCCCACCGCCCCCACCGCGCCCGCCCGGGGCTGGACCGACGGTCTCAGCGACGTCTCCATCGCCGGCGACCCGCTCGCCTTCCCGCACCTGGCCCGCACCGACCTGCCCCGCCACCCCACCACCGTGGCCGGCCACGCCCGGCTGATCCGCGAGATCGCCGCCGACCGCGCCCGCTGGGAACCCCTGGTCCGCTACGACGCGCTCACCCGCTGGTACGCCCGGCTGGAGACCGGCCCCGGCTACGAGGTCTGGCTGCTCAGCTGGCTGCCCGGCCAGAGCAGCGGCTTCCACGACCACGGCGAGTCCTCCGGCGTGATGACCGTCGTCCAGGGCGAGCTGATCGAACGCTCGCTCACCCGCGCCGGCGAGGGAGCCCGCACCCTGCGCCCCGGCGGGCAGCGGGTCTTCTCCTCCGGCTACCTCCACGAGGTGGTCAACGGCACGCTCGAACCCGCCGTCTCCATCCACCTCTACACCCCGGGCCTCACCGAGATGAACCAGTACGGCGGCACCGCCGTCCCCGAGCAGCACCCGCAGGCCCAGGCCGAGGCGCACTGAGCACCCGCCCACGTCGGCCCGGCCGTCGCACCCGCCGACGGCCGGGCCGGCGACCGGGCTGACGGGCAGTCGGACCGTGGCAGGATGAACCCATGCGCATCGTGGCACTGGCAGGCGGAATCGGCGGAGCGCGCTTCCTGCGCGGACTCCTCGCGGCGGTCGGACCGCAGGACGAGATCACCGTCATCGGCAACACCGGCGACGACATCCACCTCTACGGCCTCAAGGTCTGTCCCGACCTCGACACCGTGATGTACACCCTCGGCGGCGGCATCCACGAGGAGCAGGGCTGGGGCCGTACCGACGAGACCTGGTCGATCAAGGCCGAGATGAAGGAGTACGGCGTCGGCCCCGAGTGGTTCGGGCTCGGCGACCGCGACTTCGCCACCCACCTCGTCCGCAGCCAGATGCTCACCGCCGGCTACAGCCTCAGCCAGGTCACCGAGGCGTTGTGCGTGCGCTGGAAGCCCGGCGTACGGCTGCTGCCGATGAGCGACGACCGGGTCGAGACCCACGTGCGGATCACCGACGAGCAGGGCACCCGGGCGATCCACTTCCAGGAGTACTGGGTCAGGCTGCACGCCGCCGTCGACGCCGAGGCGATCATCCCGGTCGGCGCCGACACCGCGAAGCCCGCGCCCGGCGTCCTGGAGGCCCTCGCCGCCGCCGACGTCATCCTCTTCCCGCCGTCCAACCCGGTCGTCTCCATCGGCACCATCCTCGCCGTCCCCGGCATCCGGGAGGCCGTCGCCGCCGCCCCCGCCCCCGTCGTCGGGCTCTCCCCGATCATCGGCGGCGCCCCGGTGCGCGGCATGGCCGACAAGGTGCTCGCCGCCGTCGGCGTCGAGGCCACCGCGGAGGCGGTCGCGCTGAACTACGGCGCCGCACTCATCGACGGCTGGCTCGTCGACACCGCCGACCAGGCCTCGGTCGCCGCCGTCGAAGCCGCCGGGATCGCCTGCCGGGCCGTCCCGCTGCTGATGACCGACGTCGAGGCCACCGCCGAGATGGCCCGGGCCGCCCTCGCCCTCGCCGAGCAGGTGCGCAAGTGAGCGGGCGCGGGCGCAGCGGGGCGGGCGCATGAGCCTGCGGATCCTGCCGGTCGAGGGGCTGCCGGAGATCGACGCCGGGACCGACCTCGCCGCGCTGCTCGCCAAGGCCGGCGAGTACCAGGACGGCGACATCCTGATCGTCACCTCGAAGATCGTCAGCAAGGCCGAGGGCCGGCTGCTGCACGCCGCCGACCGCGAGGCCGCGATCGAGGCCGAGACCGTCCGGGTGGTCGCCCGGCGCGGCCACGCCCGGATCGTCGAGAACCGCAACGGCTTCGTCATGGCCGCCGCCGGCGTCGACGCCTCCAACACCGCCCCCGGCACCGTCCTGCTGCTGCCCGAGGACCCGGACGCCTCCGCCCGCGCCCTGCGCGGGCGGCTCCAGCAGCTCACCGGCCGCCGGCTCGCCGTCGTCGTCACCGACACCTTCGGCCGGCCCTGGCGCAACGGGCTCACCGACGTCGCCATCGGCGCCGCCGGGCTGTCCGTGCTGGAGGACCACCGCGGGCGCACCGACAGCCACGGCAACGAGCTGGCGCTCACCGTCACCGCCACCGCCGACGAACTCGCCGCCGCCGCCGACCTGGTGAAGGGCAAGACCAGCGGCGTGCCGGTCGCCGTCGTCCGCGGGCTCGGCCACCTCGTCACCGCCGAGGACGGCGACGGCACCCGGCCGCTGGTCCGCCCCGCCGTCGACGACATGTTCCGGCTCGGCACCTCCGAGGCGCTGCGCCGGGCCGTCACCCTGCGGCGCACCGTCCGCTCCTTCACCGACGCCCCGGTCGACCCCGGCGCCGTGCGCCGCGCCGTCGCCGCCGCCGTCACCGCGCCCGCCCCGCACCACACCACGCCGTGGCGGTTCGTCCTGCTGGAGACGGCGCGGGCCCGCACCCGGCTGCTCGACGCGATGCTCGCCGCCTGGCAGCGCGACCTGCGCGAACTCGACGGCTGGGACGACGCCCGGATCGCCCGCCGCACCGCCCGCGGCGACGTCCTGCGCGACGCGCCCTACCTGGTGGTGCCCTGCCTCGTCATGGACGGCTCGCACCACTACCCCGACCAGCGGCGCGCCGCCGCCGAACGGGAGATGTTCACCGTCGCCGCCGGCGCCGCCGTGCAGAACCTCCTGGTCGCCCTCACCGGCGAGGGCTACGGCTCCGCCTGGGTGTCGTCCACCATGTTCTGCCGCGACACCGTCCGCGCGGCCCTCGACCTCCCGGACGGCTGGGACCCGATGGGCGCCATCGCCGTCGGCCGCCCCGCCGAACCCCCGCGCGAACGCCCGGAACGCGACGCCGACGCCTTCGTCGAGGTGCGGTAGCGGTTCAGAGACCGCGATGGATCTCGCGGCGATTTCCAACGGCCACCACGAGGATCACCAACACGCCGTCGTGGATCTCGTAGGCCACGCGGTGGACGCCGACGCGGAGACGGTAGAGGCCGACGTGACCCGCCAGCATCTTGGCATCCGGGCCATCGACGTACGGGTCCTCGCCGAGAACGGTGAGTGCGGTGAGGATCCGCATCGCGTCGACCTGGCTGATGTCACGCAGCTGGCGCCTGGCATGCGCGGTGAAGCGGAACGCGTACTTCACGCAGCGCTCCCGGACGGGTCCCTGGGCGAGTCGAACAGGTCGGCCAGGAGCTCGGCCATGGTCACGGTGGGATCGTTCCGGTGCTGCTCGGCCTCACGGGCGAGCAGTTCGTCGGCGGCATCCTCGATGGCGTCGAGGATCTCGATCGGCACGACCGCTCCGACCCGCTCGCCCTTCCGAGTGATCACCGTGATCTCGCCGGCCTCGGCCTGGTTGACCACCTCGGCGATGTTCGCACGCAGTTCCCGGATGCTCAGTGCGTCAGTCACGCGTCGAGCGTACACACCGGCGTGTACACCGCACAGCGCTTCCGGCTCATCGCCGCCGGTGGTCGTTGGGGGTGAGGCGGGGGCCGTAGCGGGGGGCGTGGGGGGTGGTGGCCAGCAGGAGGCGGCAGAGGCGGTGGCGGTGCGGGCGGTAGGGCTCCAGCAGGGCGAGCATCTGGGCGTCGTCGCTGCGGGGGCGGCCGGCCAGGGCCCAGCCGACCAGGTTGGGCAGGTGGAAGTCGCCGACCGAGACCGCGTCCGGATCGCCGTTGCTGCGTTGCAGGGTCTCGGCGGCCGTCCAGGGGCCGATCCCCGGGACGGCGGTGAGCCGGGCGAAGGCCTCGGCGTGGTCCATCGCGGCGGCCTCCTCCAGCCGGGGCGCCAGCCGGACGGCGCGCATGACCGTCGCCGAGCGCTTCGGGTCCACCCCCGCGCGGTGCCACTCCCAGCTCGGCACCAGCGCCCACTCCCGGGCCGACGGCGCCACCCGCATGCCCTCGGCCGGGCCCGGCGCCGCGGTGCCGAAGTCCCGTAGCAGGGTGCGCCAGGCGCGGTAGGCCTCGTCGGTGGTCACCTTCTGTTCCAGGATCGCCGGGACGAGGGACTCCAGGACCAGCCCGGTGCGGGTGAGGCGGACCGCGGCGGTGCGGCGCTGGGCGTCCCGCAGCGGGCCGGGCGGCAGCACCAGGGCCTCCGGGTCGTCCTGCGCGCCCAGCAGCACCGGCAGCCGCTCCAACAGCCACGGCGCACCCGGGCCCCAGGCGGTCGCCTCCACCTCGCCGGCGGCCGGGCGCGCCAGCACCCGCAGCGTGCCGATCCCGGCCGGGGTCCGGGACGCCCGCCAGAGCGCGCCGTCGCCGGTGGTGCGGTACGCCGGGTCGGCGGGGCCCCGGCGCAGCGGCAGCAGCGTCCGGGCGACGTCCAGCGGGAAACCCGGCCGCCAGCGCCGTACCGACTCGCCCGTCACCGCCGCGCACCTCCTCCGCTGTCCGGCTCCACCGCCTTCGTCGACCATGGGGATATGAACGATACGCGGCTGCCGGAGCTGTCCTCCGGGGACGAGAGCGCGGTGCGGGCGCTGTACCACCGGGCGCTGGACGGGTGGAACCAGCGGGACGGTTCGGCCTTCGCCGGGCCGTTCGCCGAGGACGGGGAGGTGATCGGCTTCGACGGCACCCGGCACTGCGGGCGGTCGGTGATCGCCGCCGAACTGGGGCGGCTCTTCGCGGACCACGCGACGCCGGAGTACGTGGCCAGGGTGCGCCGGGTCCGCGCGCTGGGGCCCGGGGTGGCGCAGCTGGACGCCGTCGCGGGGCTGGTGCCGGACGCCGCGGAGGACCTGGACCCGGCGCTCAACGCGGTGCAGACGGTGATCGCGGTGAACGCCGGGGCGGGCTGGCGGATCGGACTGCTGCAGAACACGCCGGCGCGCTACGACCTCCGGCCGGACCTGGCGGCGGCGTTGACGGCGGAGCTGCGGGGGCTGGTCGGGCGGGGGCCCGGGCCGGCGTAGGGCGGTGCGGTGCGGCGCGTCAGGGGGCCTGGAGGTGGGCCGCGGCCGTGCGGAGGGCGGGGAGCCGGGCGTAGAGGGCGTTGCCGGGGCATTCGGTGTTGAAGGCGTCGCGGTGGCCGGAGACGGCGTCGAAGTCGACGACGGTGCCCTTGGGGTAGCGGCTGGCGTCGGAGGCGGAGGTGAGCTTGGTGCGGCCGTCGGCGGGGTGGCCGGCGAGGCCGAGCTTCCAGCCTGCGATGGCGGCCAGGCCGTCCAGGAGGGGCTGGGGCGGGGCGTCGCCGACGTAGGTGCCGATGGCGGCGACGCCGGCCGAGTCGGTGTTGAAGCCGAGGGTGTGGGCGCCGTGGACGGGCAGGTCGACGCCGCCGGCCCGGCCCTCGTAGACGGTGCCGCAACGGTCGACCAGGAAGTTGTAGCCGATGTCCCGCCAGCCGCTGCTCTGAACGTGGTACTGGTAGATCGACCTGATCACCCGGGGGGCGTCGGAGCAGGCGTAGTCGGTGGCGGTGGCGGTGTGGTGGATGAACACCTCGTGGACCGGGCCGGTGTACTCGAAGGTCCGGTCGCGCAGGGACTCGTCCGCGCCCCAGCCGGCCCGGGCGACGATGGCGGGGCGCGGGGCCTGGCGGCCGTCGGCGGGGCGGCGGGGCAGGACCCGGGCGGCGGGCGAGGGCGCGCCCTGACCGGGGTCGACCAGGTCGAGCCGCAGGCCGGGCGGGGGCCCGGCGGGGCCGGGACGCACCTCGACGGCGACGCCGTCGCTGCGGCCCGTCCACAGGGGCGCGGTGGCGCCGCGCGGGGCGCGGTCGGGGCCGTCCTCGGTGTCGGCCTCCAGGTCGTGCCAGTCGCCCCAGCGGCCGGTGGCCGCGTCCCGGGTGCGGACCCGGACGGCGCCGCCGGCCAGCGCGTCCGCCGGGCCGTCCCAGCCGACGCCGAGGAGTTCGAACGGCCGGGTGGTGCGCGGGGCCAGGGCGGGGCCGGGGCCGAGCGGCAGCGAGGTGACCGACCCGCCGCCGGCGGAGCCGCGGCGCCGGGCGCCGTCGGGGTCGGCCGGGCCGGCGGTGGCGGCGGGCTGGAGGAGCAGGGCGACGGTGCAGCCGGCGAGCACGGCGGCCGGGAGGGAAAGGCGCATAAACCGGATGGTGGCGGCAAATCGGGCCGCTCGCCACGTCGCCTCGCGCCCGGTCCGCCACCCCTCCCGACGGCCCACTCGAAGGCCGTAGGCTGGGGCGCACCATGACTGCGCATTTCGCTGCCGATGCCCGCACCCCCGTCGAACTGCTGCACGCATATCTGCGAGGCGGCACGCCCACGGTCGATCCCGCGGCCCCGCTGGTCACCTTCTACGACGACGCCACCGGCGAACGGGTGGAGCTGTCCGCCCGGACCTTCGACAACTGGGTGGCCAAGACGGCCAACCTCCTCCAGGACGAGTTGAACGCCGGCCCGGGCGACCGGGCCGTACTGCTGCTCCCCGCCCACTGGCAGAGCGCCGTCTGGCTGCTGGCCTGCTGGTCGGTCGGGGTGACGGCGGTGCCCGGCGGCGACCCGGCCGACGCCGACCTGGTGGTCAGCGGTCCGGACGGACTGGCGGCCGCCCAGGCCTGCGAGGGCGAGCGGGTGGCCCTGGCCCTGCGCCCGCTCGGCGGACGCTTCCCGCAGCGCCCCGACGGCTTCCTCGACTACGCCGCCGAGGTGCCCGGCCAGGGCGACCGCTTCGCGCCGTACTCGCCCGTCGCCCCGGACGGCCACGCGCTGGAGACCGCCGTGGACGGGCTGCCGCTGAAGCTGACCGGCGAGCAGACCGTCGCGCTGGCCCGGGAGGGGGCCGCCCGGCTCGGGCTCAAGCCCGGCGACCGGGTGCTGTCCACCCTCTCGTTCGACGACTGGACCGGTCTGGAGGCCGGTCTGCTGGCGCCGCTGGCGGCCGGCGCCTCGGTGGTGCTGTGCCGCAACTCGCAGGGGCTCGAACCCGAGCAGTGGGAGAAGCGGACCGAATCCGAACGGGTGACACTGCGCCTCGGGTAACCCCCGGGTCGGACCGGGCGGGTAGGGATCCCTGCCATGGCCGAGGACGACACCGCGCACCTCCCGACCGACCCGCCCCCGACGGATGCGCACCCTTCCGAACCCGAACGCCCGCGTCGGCGCCGGCGGTGGCTGATGATCACCGCCGGCGTCGTCGCGTTCCTGCTGGTCGCCACCGGGGCACTGCTCTGGATCGCCTACCGCAAGCTGGACGGCAACATCCGCACCGACTCGGCCACCGACCGGTTGCTCGCCCGACTGGAGGCCGAGCGGCCGAGCCGGACCGCCGGGGCCAAGGGCTCCGAGAACATCCTGCTGATCGGCAGCGACGACCGCTCCGGCACCAACTCCTCGTACGGCGGCGAGCCGGGCACCCAGCGCTCGGACACCACGATCCTGCTGCACCTGGCCGCCGACCGGAAGCACGCGACGGCGGTCTCCCTCCCGCGCGACGTCATGGTCACCGTCCCCGTCTGCGAGAAGCCGGACGGCACCCGCAGCAAGGCCGGGCTGATGCAGTTCAACTGGGCGTTCGAGATGGGCGGCGCGGCCTGCTCGATCCGCACCGTCGAGCAGCTCAGCGGCATCCGGATCGACCACTACGTGATCCTCGACTTCAACGGCTTCAAGACGATGGTGAACGCGATCGGCGGGGTCGAGGTGTGCGTCCCGCAGGCGATCCACGACAAGGACGCCAGACTCGACCTGCCCGCCGGGCGGCAGACCCTGCACGGCGAGCAGGCACTCGGCTACGTCCGGGCCCGGGAGAGCCTGGGCGACGGCAGCGACACCCAGCGGATGGGCCGTCAGCAGCAGTTCCTGGCCGCGCTGATCCGCAAGGTGCAGTCGCAGGGCGTGCTGCTGAACCCGGCGCGGCTGTGGCCGGTGCTGGACGCGGCCACCTCCTCGGTCAAGGCGGACGGCGGGCTGTCCTCGCTCGGGGCGCTGTACGACCTCACCCAGGACCTGCGGGACATCCCCTCGGCGGACGTGGTGCTCCTGACCGCGCCGCGCCGCCCGTACCGGTACGACTCGGACCGGGACGAGTTCGTGCAGCCGCAGACCACCCAGCTGTTCACCGCGCTGCGGGACGACCGGTCGGTCGCCGTCCGGCCGCCCGGTTCGGCGCCGTCGCCGAGCGCCTTCGCCGGGGCGGGCGTCGGGGCCGGGGCGGGCGTCGGGGCCGGGGCGGGTGCGAGCCCGAGCCCGGTGGCGACGGGTGCAGGTGCGGGCGCGGGGTCGGACGGGGCGGCCGGGGCCGTGGGGGCTGCGGGGGCACCGGCGAAGGCGTCACCTTCGGCGGACGCCTCGCCCACCTTCGAGGGACGCACGGCCGACGTGGACGCCTGCGCGCAGCACTGACCGCGGCTGCGCCGCAGGTCGGCACGGGTTTTCCGGAAATCCCGCACACCCAGGGAACTTTACCCGGCCATTACCTGAACATGGCGCAGATCACACCGGCGCGATTCCGCCGTTCGGCTCGTCTAGTGTGTCCGGATCGGCCCGCCGAACGGGCGAGCCGGAGCCGTGACCGGTCGGAGGTAGGGAACCCCCGTGCAGCAGGACAAACCGGAGGTCGATCCCGCCGACCAGTGGACGCGCGACCCGGAAACCGGCCAGTACCGCCTCGACCCGGCCGCCGGAATCCCCGGGCAGCGCCGCCGGACGGCCGAACGGAGAGCCGCCGAGGAGACGCCGGCCACCGAGTCCGGGACCGGGACCGCCGGCACCCCCGGGCCGGGCCGCCGCGACTCCCGGCGCCGGGCGGCCGCCGCCGCCAAGCGGACCCGGCGCCGCCGGGCGCTCAAGTGGACCGCCGGGGCCGGCGCCCTGGTGATGGTCGCGGGCTGCGGCGGGGCGTACTACCTGTACCAGCACTTCAACAGCAACCTGACCTCCGTCAAGGTCCAGCTGGGCAACGAGGAGGAGCGGCCCAAGGCCGCCGGGGACGCGCTCAACATCCTGGTGCTGGGCACCGACAGCCGGCAGGGCCTCGGCCGCGACTACGGCGACGAGGGCAGCGCCGGGCACGCCGACACCACGCTGCTGTTCCACATCTCCAAGGACCGCTCCAACGCGACCGCGATCAGCATCCCGCGCGACCTGATGGTGCCGATCCCGGAGTGCCAGAGCAGCAACGGCAAGAAGATCCCCGGCTCCGCGCGGGACATGTTCAACAACAGCCTCGGCCAGGAGGGGCGCGACCCGGGCTGCACCTGGAAGACCGTCGAGAAGATGACCGGGATCCGGGTCGACCACTTCGTGCAGGTCAACTTCGAGGCGGTGAAGACGCTGTCCAGCGCCGTCGGCGGGGTCGAGGTCTGCGCGGCCAAGGACATCAACGACACGGACTCGCACCTGAAGATGAGCAAGGGCCGGCACGTGGTCCAGGGCGACGAGGCGCTGGCCTTCGTCCGCACCCGGCACGCCGTCGGCTTCGGGGGCGACCTCACCCGCATCCCGCTCCAGCAGCAGTTCATCAGCTCGATGATCCGCAAGATCAAGAGCGACGACACCCTGACCAGCCCGAGCAAGCTCTACAAGCTCGCCGACGCCGCCACCAAGGCGCTCACCGTGGACTCCGGGATCGGCAGCGTCGACAAGCTCAAGGACCTCGCGCTGGACCTCAGCAAGGTCGACACCAAGAACATCACCTTCGCCACCGTGCCGGTCCTGGACGACCCCAAGGACAAGGACCGGCTGGTGCTCAAGCAGCCGGACGCCGGGCAGCTGTTCTCGATGGTCGCGGGCGACCGCTCGCTGACCGAGACCGCCGCGCCCGCCGACGCCGCCACGGCCGCACCGGAGACCGCGGCGGCGGCCCCGACCGCCGCCGCCCCGACGGTGGACCCCAAGGACGTCCGGGTGACGGTGCGCAACGGCAGCGGGACGCGCGGACAGTCGGGGCCCACCGTGGACAAGCTCCGCAGCAAGGGCTTCGCCAAGGCCACGACCGCCCCCGACGCGCCCGTCACCGCGACCACCGCGGTGTCCTTCCCGGCCGGGCAGGACGCCGCGGCCGCCGCCCTGGCCGCCGCGCTCGGCCTGCCGGGCGACGCCGTCCGGCCGGACCCGAAGGCGGATCCGAAGGGCCCGCTGGTGCTGGTGCTGGGCAAGGACGTCCTCGCCGCTCCGGCGGCGGCCCCGACCGAGGCACCGAAGGACCTCCAGCGGGTGCAGGCGGACGACACCGACGCGTGCGCCAAGTAGGACGTGTGCGCCGAGTGGTCAGGCCCTACGCCGGCGCGAGGGTTCCGTCCGTCTCCCGGTAGTGCTCGCCGGTGCGGGGGCAGTGCCAGCGGCCGTCGCCGGCGGGCTCCAGCGGCTCGCCGGCGCGGCCGACCCAGCCGATCCGGCGGGCCGGGACGCCGGCGGCCAGGGCGAAGTCCGGGACGTCCCGGTGGACCACCGCGCCGGCCGCGACCAGCGCCCAGCGGCCGACCGTCACCCCGGCGACCAGGACCGCCCGGCCACCGATCGAACAGCCCTGACGGAGCGTCACTCCTTCGGCGCGCCAGTCCTGTTGACACTTGGGCCGACCGTCCGGGGTCACCGCGCGGGGGTGGCGGTCGTTGGTGAGGACGGCCGCGGGGCCGATGAACACCCCGTCCTCGACCAGCGCGGGCTCGTACACCAGCGCGTGGTTCTGCAGTTTGACCCGGTCCCCGATCCGGACGCCTGGGCCGACGTAGGCGCCGCGGCCGATCACGCACTCGGCGCCGATCACCGCGTCCTCGCGGACCTGGGCGAGGTGCCAGACCGTCGTCCCCGCGCCGATGACGGCCCGTTCGTCGACGTCCGCGCTCGGCTCGATCCGGGCCGCGCCGGGCCCACCCTCAACTGTCGCCATGCGCACCGACGATAGCGGTGCGGGCTCGACTCTCAGGGTTCGTCCGACAATTCGCGCGCCCGGCGGAAATTGTCGGACAAACCCTGCCGGGTCGGCGTCAGCTCGCCCTGGAGAGCACGTCCTTGGCGGCCGGTCCGACGCTGCCTATCACCCGGCGGGCCAGTGAGCGGGGCGAGGTGAGGAAGCCGAAGCCCCAGCTGAGGTGCATGGTGGCGAGCGCCACCGGCAGCATCGCCCTGGCCTTGAAGGACAGGCCGCGGCCGCCGACCAGCCCGCCGCCGAGGATGCCCAGCAGGTAGGCGCCGGGCACCGCGAGGAGGGCCGGGTGGACGGCGACGCCCAGCACCAGCCCGAGGGTGACGGCCAGCAGGGCGGTCGGCGGGGCCAGGTAGCGGAGGTTGACCGAGCCGCGGTGGTAGCGGGTGACCACCCGGCGCCAACGGCCGTAGTCCTTGTACTGCTTGGCCAGCGCCTTCACCGACGGCCGGGGCCGGTAGGTCACCTTGAGCTGCGGGGTGAACCAGACCAGCCCGCCGTCCTGGCGGATCCGGTAGTTGAGCTCCCAGTCCTGGGCGCGGATGAACTCCTCGTTGTAGCCGCCGAGCTTCTCCAGCACCTCGCGCCGGAACACCCCGAGGTAGACGGTGTCCGCCGGGCCGGCCAGGCCGCCGGTGTGGAAGGCGGCGTTGCCGACACCGATCTTGGAGGTCATCGCGGCGGCGACCGCGTTCTCCCACTCGGTCTCGCCCTCGGCGTGCATGATGCCGCCGACGTTGGCGGCGTCCATCTCGTCGAGCAGCCGGACCGCGGTGGTGATGTAGCCGGGGGTGAGCAGGCCGTGGCCGTCCACGCGCACCACTATCGGATGGCGCGAGCCACGGATCGCGGCGTTCAGCCCCGCGGGGGTGCGACCGGTGGGATTCGGCACGGTCCGTACCCGCGGGTCCTCCGCCACCAGTTCGGCCGCGATCTCCGCGGTCCGGTCGGTGGACGGACCGAGGGCGATCACCACCTCCATCGGCCCGGGGTACTCCTGGTCCAGGATGCGCCGGACCGCCGTCCGCAGGTGTCGTTCCTCGTTGAGCACCGGCATGATCACGGAGACAGCCGGCAGCTCCTCAGCAGCCTTGGTGTTCATCGGGGCCAACCGTACCGGTGCGGACACGTCTCCGTCTTGTCCCGGTCCGGGCCGCTGCACGCAGCCCGCGACGCCCGGTTGAGCTCCTTGATCACGCCCACCGTACTCCGCTCCCCGTACGGGCCCGCAGCCGGGTCGGAACGGGCGGTTTCCGGAGGACGGGACGGAGCCCGGGAGGGCGCCCCCGGCGGGGTTCGGCGGTGGCCGCGCGGGTTCGGTGCAGGTTCGGCGCAGGTTCAGAGCAGGTGGTGAACGATGGTGAAGAGCGCGTAGCCGGCCAGCGACAACCGGTTCAGCAGGTGCTGCGGGCCGCCCAGCCGGTCCGGCAGCGACCGGTGCGGGCGCAGGTCCGGCCGGTGGGCGGCGGTCGCGACGGCCCGGGCCAGCTCCACCGGGTCGTAGCGGTCCCCGAAGTGTCCGGCCAGCCAGGCGGCCGGGCGGCTGCCGACGGTGACCTCCTCGCCCGAGCGCAGCTGGACGGTGAGCAGGTTGCGGTGGACCGCGGCCGCGTTGATCTCCTGCCACCGGAAGGTCCGGGTGCGCAGCGCGGTGGCCATCCGCAGGCCGTCCCGGTCGACGACCATCTGCCAGGAGAGGGTGCGGCCGCAGGCGAGGATCGCCACCGTGCCGGTCAGGAGCGGGTGCACCAGCCCGCCCCACCAGCCGCTCCTGCCGAGCAGCGCGACGAGGCCCGCGAGCAGCAGTGCGGGCACCGGACCGGCCACCGCCCGCAGCGGCAGCGGCATCTCCCAGCGCCGGGCGGGCACCGGTTCGGCGTCCGGCCCGGCCGCGGGGGCGGCGGCCACCGTCCCCGCTGTCAGGGCGGCGACGGCCAGTTCCCGCTCCCGGTAGCCCTCGGTGCGCCGGCCCGACCGTGGGGCCCGGGCGGCGGGGGCGACCACGGCCGCCACCCAGCGCGGGTCGTGGTCCAGCAGTCCGGGGCGGACCAGGAGCTGCTGCTCCGGCCCGTCGGGCCCCCGGTACAGCACGGCCGGCACGCTCCGGCCGGCACGGGCGAGCCAGGCGGCGGCCTGCTCCGGGGTCAGCCGGTCGAAGACGTCCCCGAGCTCCTCCTCTTCCTCGTCGTAGGAGACCTCGAGATCGAGGTGGTCTGCGTCGTCGTCCTCGGTCTCCAGGTGTTCGGGCACCCAGGCCGGCCCCTCGCCGCCCGGGGCGCCGTAGCGGGCCCAGCGGTAGCGGTCGCCCTCGACCAGCCGCCAGAGCGCGGGGCCGTCCGGCGGGCCGTCCAGCGGCTGCACCAGCAGGTCGCCCCGGGCGTCGGCGCGGACCCGGACGGCGAGGGCGGGCGCGGAGCCCGCGAAGGAGGGCCGGGAGCGGCGGGCGTTCGCGGTGGCGGCCGAGCCGAGCAGCAGCAGGCCGGGCAGGGCGAGCAGGCCGCCGGCGGTCAGCGCGCCGGTGAGGTCGTAGTCGTCGCCGGCGGCGCGGACGGCGGCGCCGTCCACCAGCAGCGGGACGGCCTCGCCGGGCTGCGGCGGCCGGGCCCACCAGACGTCCAGCCGGGCGGTGCGTTCCGGGCCGCCGCCGGGCGGGTGGAAGCGGACGGTCAGGACGCCGTCCTGGTCGGTGTCGCCCGCGGTGCCGGTGACCTGGTCGGCCCGTTCGGCGCTCGCCTGCTGCCGGGCCTGTCCCCACAACCCGTACAGCGGGAACGCCAGGGCGGCGGCGAGCAGCAGGCCGCCGAGCGCGCGGCGCAGCACCGGCGGGCCGTCGGGGTGGACGGGTGAGGGCGCTCCGGCGGCGGTCCAGGGGAAGGGGACGGGCGGGGCCATCAGTTCGTCGAGCTGCTGGCGGGCGCGGCGGCGGCCGAGCTCGGCGCCGATCAGCGCGGCGGAGAGCAGCAGGTGGACCAGGACGGCCGTCCAGCGGCCGAGCGGGGTGACCAGGCCGTGCGGGGCGTACCAGAGCACCGCGAGGACGGCCGGCGGGACCAGCGCCCGGCCGCGGAACCGGCCGGCCAGCAGGACCACTTCGGCGAGCACCGACCAGGCGGCCAGCGAGGAGCCCCAGGTGTCCCGGCAGACGCCCTGGACGTTGCAGTCACCGGGGGTCGGCTCCACCGCGGTGGCCAGGACGACGAAGGCGGCCGGCAGCAGCGCCGACCAGCGGCTGTCCAGGCGCCAGGCGGTGCGGGCGGCGCGCCAGCGGGTGGCAGCGGCGGCGGTGAGGGGCGCGGCGCTGGGCAGCGGCGGGGCGTCCGGGGTATCCGGGGCGAACATCGGACGATCATCTCAGTCGGCCGGGGGCGGCCCGTGCCGCAGGGGCCGGGTGCTGCCCGCACCCGGCCCCTGCCCCCGTTCCCCCCTCGGCGGCCCGCGCCGCCCGGTCGGTCCGTCGTGACGGCTGCGGTCGGTCCGTCGCGACGGCCCCGGTCAGTCCGTCGCGATGGCCGCGAGGACGTTCATCCGCCCGGCCCGGAAGGCCGGGACGAGGGCGGCGACCAGTCCGATCACCACCGAGGCGACCAGCGTCACCGCGAGCGTGGTGGTCGGGACGGAGAGCGTGGCCAGACCCTGGTCGCGCAGCACCCGCTGGGCGGTGACGCCCCAGGCCAGCCCGAGCCCGGTGCCCAGGACCGCGCCGAACACCGAGATCACCACGGCCTCCAGCCGGATCATCCGGCGCAGCTGGCGGCGGGAGAGCCCGATCGCCCGCAGCAGGCCGATCTCCCTGGTCCGCTCGACCACCGACAGCGCCAGGGTGTTGACCACCCCGAGCACGGCGACCGTGATGGAGAGGCCGACCAGGCCGTAGATCAGGTAGAGCAGGGTGTTGACCTGGGACTGCACGACCTCCTTGTAGCCGGCCTGGTCCTTGATGGTCAGCTGCGGGTACTCCTTGAGCGCGCCCTCCAGGGCGGTCAGCGTCTTCGCGACGTCGGCTCCGGAGGAGGCCTTGGCGAAGAACGTCCAGACCGGCGGCTGCTCGGTGGCGGGCACGGCCTTGGCCATGGTGTCGAAGTCGACGAAGGAGCCGTCGCCGAACAGCGAGCCCTTCGCGAACACGGCGCCCACCGGCAGCACCTGGGTGCGGCCCTTGCCGTAGGCGACGGTCACCTGGTCGCCGACCTTCAGGCCGTGGTCCTTCGCGAAGGCCTCGCCGATCCCCAGCTCGCCCCGCCCGATCGCGTCCACCGAACCGGCGGTGACCGGGAGGTGGAAGTCGGTGCCGAAGAAGGCGGGCGGCGCGGCGGTGAGGTTGGTCTTCACGCTCCGGCCGTCCGGCAGCTGGAGCTTGGGGCTGAAGAACTTCTGGGTGGTGACGTGGTCGATGCCCGGGGTCCGGCGGACGGCGTCCAGCATCTCGGGGGTGATCGAGGTGCGGCCGCCCTGGACGATGTAGTCCGCGCCCACCGACCGGTCGATCTGCGCGTTGGCCGAGGTGACCGTCGAGGCGCTGAACACCGAGGAGCCGATCACCAGCGCCAGTCCGATCATCAGCGCGGCGGCGGTGGCCCCGGTACGACGCGGGTTGCGCATCGCGTTGCGCTGGGCGAGCCGGCCGGACGGACCGAACAGCGCCGGCAGCAGCGCGCCCGGCACCCGCACCACGGCGGTGGCCAGCAGCGGGCCGAGCACCACGAAGCCGACCAGGGTGAGCAGCACGCCGAGACCCAGGTACTGGCCGCCGGTGGCCGCCTTCTCCGCCTGCGCGGCCAGCACCAGCAGACCGCCGCCGCCCGCCGTCAGGACCAGGCCGACCACCGTGCGGACCAGGTTGGCGCGGCCCTCGGCCGGCGTGCCGTGGTCGCGCAGCGCGGCCATCGGCGCGATCCGGCTCGCCCGGCGGGCCGGGACCCAGGCCGCCACCAGGGTCACCACGATGCCCAGGGCGTACCCGGCGAGGAACACCGTCGGACCGATCTTCAGGTCGCCCGCGTCGAGCTTCATGCCGATCGCGTTCATCAGCTTGATCAGGCCGACCGCGATGCCCAGACCGGCCGCGACCCCGAGGGTCGAGCCGAGCACGCCGAGAATCAGCGCCTCGACCAGGACCGAGCGGTTCACCTGCCGGCGGCTGCCGCCGATGGCGCGCAGCAGGCCGATCTCCCGGGTGCGCTGGGCGACCAGCATCGAGAAGGTGTTGATGATCAGGAAGCAGCCGACGAACGCCGAGATGAGCGAGAAGCCGAGCATCGCGTTCTTCATGAAGCCGAGGCCGCTGCCGATGCTCTTGGTGTTCTCGTCCTTCTGCTCGGCCGCGGTCTTCACCTGGTAGCCGGCGCCCAGCTTGGCCAGGGCGTCGGCCTTGAGCCGGTCGTTGCCGCGGCTGCCGTCGCCGAACGCCTCGACCGAGGTGTACGCCTGCTCGCCGAGCAGCACCTGCTGGGCGGTCGGGGTGTCCAGGAAGGCCAGCGCCGCACCGGGGTTGGTGGTGGTGAAGGAGGCGATGCCGGAGATCGTGAACTCGTGCCGGCCGTCGGCGTTGTCGACCCGGAGCTTGGCGCCGAGGCCGAGCCCGGCCTTCTTCGCGGTGTCCGCGTCCAGCACCGACTCGCCCGCGTTCTGGGGAGCGTGACCCTGGGTGAGGTGCACCGCGCTGCGCGGGGTCTCGGTCCAGTTGCCGACCAGGGTCGGCGCGCCGGACGTCGGGCCGACCAGCTTGTTGGTGGCCGGGTCGACCAGGGTCGCGTTCTCGACCATGACCTGGCCGACCGCCGACTTCACCCCCGGCACCGCGGCGACCTGCTGCGCGGCCGCCACCGGGACGGTCCGCGGCTTGTCGGAGGCCTGCTGGTCGTCGTCCTCGGCCGGCTTGGGCGGCTGGACGGAGACGTCGGAGGCGGTCGCGGCGAACAGCTTGTCGAAGGTACTGGTCGCGGTGTCGGAGAAGACCAGGGTGCCGGAGACGAACGCGACCGACAGCATCACGGCGATCAGGGAGAGCGCCATGCGGCCCTTGTGGGCGAAGAAGCTCCGCAGAGCGGTCTTGAGCAGCATCTGTCCCGTCCCGCCCGCTCAGCTGGTCCGCTTGCCGTCGAAACGGCGCATGCGTTCGAGGACGGAGTCGGCGGTGGGCGCGTGCATCTCGTCGACGATCACGCCGTCGGCGAGGAAGAGCACGCGGTCCGCGTAGCCCGCGGCGACCGGGTCGTGGGTCACCATCACGATGGTCTGGCCCAGTTCGTCGACCGAGCGGCGCAGGAAGGTGAGCACCTCGGCGCCGGCCCGGGAGTCCAGGTTGCCGGTGGGCTCGTCGCCGAAGATGATCTCGGGCCGGGCGGCCAGCGCCCGGGCCACCGCGACGCGCTGCTGCTGGCCGCCGGAGAGCTGCGCCGGGCGGTGCTTGAGCCGGCCGGCCAGGCCGACGGTCTCCACCACCTGGTCCAGCCAGGCCTGGTCCGGCCGACGGCCGGCGATGTCCATCGGCAGCGTGATGTTCTCCAGCGCGGACAGCGTCGGGAGCAGGTTGAACGCCTGGAAGATGAAGCCGATCTTGTCCCGGCGCAGCCTGGTCAGCTGCTTGTCCTTGAGGCCGGTGATCTCGGTGTCGCCGATCCAGATCCGCCCGTCGCTGACCGTGTCCAGGCCGGCCAGGCAGTGCATCAGGGTCGACTTCCCGGAGCCCGACGGGCCCATGATCGCGGTGAAGCGGCCACGCTGGATGTCGACGTCCACCGCGTCGAGCGCGGTGACCCTGGTCTCGCCCGCGCCGTACGCCTTGCTGACCTGACGGGCCGCGGCGGCGACGGCGGGTGCGCCGCCGGGAAGGTGGGGGTCGTACACGGCTGTGGCTGCCGTCGTCACTGGAGTCTCCTAAGAAGTGGGCCCGACCGTCGACCCCGGCCGGCCCTCCGTGCGCGGGCATGCCGCAGGACGCGGGCATGGCGCGGGAAGGGTCGTCGACCGGGAGTTGACCCCACCCACCGGGCCCGGCGGGCGCCGGCTCCCGGGAGAACCTCGCCCCTCGTCGGCACGAGCGGGGACGTCCACAACGTTAGGAGCAACGGCGGGCGCGCTCGTCATCCGCCGGAATGAAGCCGTCCAACCAAGGATCTACGGGGCGCGGCACCCCCTCCCCCTAAGGGGTGCCGCGCCCCGTCTCGGGGACGCCCCGTACGGGGCCCGGGCCCCGGGTTCCTCAGCCGGTCAGCGCCGGTACGGCCAGCCGCTCCAGGGCCTGCGCGAAACCCTCCACGACCGGGGCCAGCAGGGCGTCGGTCTCGCGCTCGACCAGGGTCGTCCCGTCCTCCCCGGTGGTGATGTGGCGGTCGAGCACGAACCAGCCCTGGGTGATGTGGCCGGCGCCCATCGAGCTGAGCACCGGGCGCAGCGCGTAGTCCACCGCCAGCACGTGCGCGGGCGAGCCGCCGGTGGCCAGCGGCAGGACGGCCTTGCCGGCCAACGCGTACTGCGGGAGCACGTCCAGCAGGGCCTTCAACAGGCCCGAGTAGGCGGCCTTGTAGACGGGGGTGCCGATCACGACGCCGTCCGCCCGGGCGAACAACTCGGTCACGGCGACGATCTCCGGGTGGTCGAAGTCGCCCGACAGCAGCGCGTGCGCGGGCAGGCTGCGCGCCTCGAACGGGACGACGTGGTGGCCGCGGGCCTCCAGCCCGGCGTCGACGTGGCGCAGCAGGCGGGTGGTGCGGGAGGTGGCGGACGGGGAGCCGGAAACGGACAGGACGGTGGCCATGGGGTTCACCTTTGGCTGGAAGCGGGGGCGGCGCCACGCGGCGCAGGAGGACCGCTGCGGGTCGGAGCCCTGGAAGGTGTTTCGACGTGCTCGACGTGCTCGACGTGCTCGACGCGTTCGACGCGTTCGACGCGTTCGAGGTGAGGTGCTCGGCGCGGGTGGGGTGACGCCGAGGTGATCCGGTGGGCGCGCTTCAGCCGCGACAGAGCGAACAGGCCACACCACGCCGCAGGTCGACGTGCCGCCGACGCGTGAGTGCCCAACGCTGATCCATACCCGAAATGCAAACACGCTGCGTTCGAGCCGGTCAAGAATCGTTTCGCCAGTTGAACGGCGGGTGACGTGACGCGTGGTGACCGGGCTCACGTCGACCCGGCGCCCGCGCCGCCCGTCCCCACCGTCGTACGGCGGCGCGGAAGTTGCGGCGGAACGATCCGACCCGTGCATCAAAACTGCTACAAGCGACCTGGTGGAGTACCCCGGGGGGAGTCAGCACGAGCGGGGTCGGGCATCCTCGACGACATGAACACGTGGCAGGAGGGCCGCCCGGGAGGCGGCGGGAACCCGTACCGAGACGGGAACCCGTATGGGGGCGGCGGCAACGGCGGCGCGTACGGGCGCGGCGGGGGCGGCGCGGCGGCCGAACCGCCGCTGCCGTCGTCGATGAACCCGCGCGGGCCGGGTGCGCCCGCGCCACGACAGCCGGAGCCGTCCCGGCTCGGCGGCGTCCCGCCGCAGGGTCCGGGCGGGCAGCCGGCCGTCCGCCCCGGTGGGCCTGGGGGCCCCGGCGGTCCTGGCGGTCCCGGTGGTCCCGGACGACCGGGTGGGCCCGGGGGGCCGGGCGGCGCCCAGCCGGGCGGTATACAGACCAAGCGGTGGCCGCGGCGCCGGATCGTCAAGTGGTCGGTCTTCGGCCTCCTGATCGCCGTCATGGTCACCGCCGTCTCGACCTGGTTCTGGGCCGACTCCAAGCTCAACCACGAGAACGTGCTCGCCGACTACCCCGGCCGCCCGCCGGCCGGCAAGGGCACCAACTGGCTGATCGTCGGCTCCGACAGCCGCCAGGGCCTCACCGACTCGGAACAGGACGACCTGCACACCGGTCACGACACCGAGGGCAAGCGCAGCGACTCGATGATGATCCTGCACGTCGGGGACAACGGGAACACCCTGATGAGCATCCCGCGCGACTCCTGGGTGCCGATCCCCGAGTACAAGAGCAGCAGCGGCAAGACCCTCAAGGGCACCACCTCGAAGATCAACTCGGCCTTCGGCAACGGCGGCGGCCGCCTCCTCGTCCAGACCGTCGAGCTGAACACCGGCATCCGCATCGACCACTACGCCGAGATCGGCTTCGCCGGCTTCGTCGGCATCGTCGACTCCATCGGCGGCGTCGAGATGCACATCGACCAGGACCTCAAGGACAAGGACTCCGGTCTCGACCTCAAGGCCGGCGACCAGACCCTCAGCGGCAAGCAGGCCCTCGCCTTCGTCCGCCAGCGCCACCAGATGGCCGACCAGGACCTCGGCCGGATGCGCAACCAGCAGAAGTTCCTCGGCGCCCTCGCCCACCAGGCGGCCTCCCCCGGCACCGTGCTGAACCCGTTCACCTTCTACCCGCTGGTCGACTCCGCCCTCGGCACCCTCATCGTCGACGACGACGCCGGCCTCACCGACCTCGGCTCGCTCTTCCTCGCCATGAAGGACGTCAACGGCGGCGGCGGCAAGACCCTGACCGTCCCGATCGGCAACCCGGACTACCGGACCAAGACCGGGGAGTCGGCGGTGCTGTGGGACGCCGCCAAGTCCAAGCAGGTCTTCGACGCCTTCAAGAACGACACCGCGGTACCGGACATCAAGTAGCCCGTCGTGACGTGAAGTGGCCACGCCGACACCATGGGTGGATGTCGGCCCGGGCCGCGGGCCGCGGTCGCCTAACCCGCCTGCGGGAGCAGGCCGGTGCCGCACTCGGGGAAGCGGACCAGCCACTCCCCCTCGCCGCCGGCGGCCTCGGTGGCGCCCGCGTAGCCGTAGTGGATCAGCCGCCCCTCGCCGCCCGCCAGCCAGCGGGCGCCGGTCAGGTGCACGGTCAGGGCCGCCGGGCGGTGCGGGTCGGGCCGTTCCAGCACCAGTTCGTGCTCGGCCTCGCCCGGCCGGAAGGCCACCGCGGTCTCCGTGGCCGGCCGGCGCGGGCTGCCGCCCTCCCGGTACGTCCAGTACGCGGCCACCGTCACGGTGAGCGCGCCGTCCACCCCGCCGGTGCCCGGCCGCACGTACTCCTCGTCCGGCACCCAGCGCGAGTGGTGGCGGATCTCCTCCGGCCCCCAGCGCTCGTCCCAGCGCACCCAGTAGCCCGCCACCCGCTTGACCGTCATGACCTCGCAGGCGACCCGCACCGCGATCCGCGCCGGATTGACCGGCTCGCACGAGGCCAGCGAGACCACCGTCACCTGCTCGTACGTCACCGCGCCGTCGTCGGCGTCCTGTTCCATCGGTGAACCACCTTGCCGGAGTGTCGAGTTCGCCGCGGCTCCGACCGCGCACGGAGAGCCTAGAGCGACCGGGTCGGCACACGGAGTGATTGCGCGGTTCCGGCCCGCCCGCCTGCTCACCGGGCTACCCTGCCCCCGGACACGCCACCGCCCCGGAGCGGGAAGTCGGCTGATCGGACTTCCCCGGCCGGGGCGGTGTGCGGTTTCGAACTGATGAACCGGTGACTACTCGACGATGCCGGACTTGGCGATGGTGACCTTCGCCGAGGTGCGGCCGCTCTGCGAGCCGAGCTTCTCGACCGCCGTCACGACGTCCATGCCCTCGACGACCTCGCCGAAGACGACGTGCTTGCCGTCCAGCCAGTCGGTGACGATGGTGGTGATGAAGAACTGCGAGCCGTTGGTGTTGCGGCCGGCGTTGGCCATCGACAGCAGGCCCGGGCGGGTGTGCTTGATCTTGAAGTTCTCGTCGGCGAACTTCTCGCCGTAGATGCTCTTGCCACCGGTGCCGTTGTGGTTGGTGAAGTCACCGCCCTGCAGCATGAACTGCGGGATCACGCGGTGGAAGCCGGAGCCCTCGTAGCCGAAGCCGTTCTGGCCGGTCGCGAGCTCGCGGAAGTTCCGGGCGGTCTTGGGGACGACGTCGTCGTACAGCTTGAAGACGATGCGGCCCGACGGAACGCCGTCGATCTCGATGTCGAAGAAAACGTTGGAAGCCATGCAGGGATCATGGCACGACCCGTCGGCCGACGCGCGTCACCCCCGGCCCGCCGCCGGGTGGCGTCCCCGTGTTATCCGGCCGGCGCGAGGACCGCGGAAGCTACCATCGCCGTCGGGTTCAGGCGTTCGGTCACGGCGACGGGGTGGACGGCATGCGGATCGGTGAACTGGCCAGGCGGACGGGCGTGAGCGAGCGCTCGCTGCACTACTACGAGCAGCAGGGCCTGCTGGTCGCCCGGCGGACCGACGGCGGGCACCGGGAGTACCCGGAGCCGGCGGTGGACCGGGTCGTGCTGATCCAGGAGCTGTTCGCGGCCGGGCTGCACAGCCGCACGATCTACAAGATCCTCCCCTGCATGCGCGACTCCGACGGCGGCCCGAACGAGATCGCCACCCCGCTGCTGGTCGAGGAGCTGGCCTCCGAACGGGACCGGATCGACCGGATGATCACCGACCTGCTCCGCTCCCGCGAGGTGCTGGACGAGGTGATCGCGACCGCCTCCGGCCGGCCGCGGGCCGGGGCGGCGGAGGCCGACGCGGTGTAGCCGAGACGGCGGAGGCCCGAGACCGCGGAGGCCCGGGGCTCAGGGCTCAGGGCTCAGGCCTTCAGCTTGCGCCAGACCGCCTCCAGGGCCGCGATGTCGCCCTCGTCGAGCCGGTCGGTGAAGACCGGCGCGAGGACGGCCCGCCGGGTGGCGTCGGCCTCGGCGAAGGCGGCGCGGCCCTGCCCGGTCAGTTCGATCCGCACCGACCGGGCGTCGGAGGCGGAGGGCGTGCGGGCCACCAGGCCGCGTGCGGCCAGGGCGTCGACCACCCGGGAGACCTGGCTGCGGCTGAGCATCGTCTTCGCGCCCAAGTCGGAGGCGGCGACCGGCTCCTGCTGCCCGTTGAGCCAGAGCATCACCTCGAACCAGGACAGCGACAGCCCGTGCACCCTGGTGAGCTCGCGGTCCACCTGGGCGGCGAGGGTGGTGCCGGCCCAGACCAGGCCGTAGAAGGCGTGGTCCTGCTCGGACAGCGGGCCCAGGGAGAGGTCGGCACGGTTCATGACGTTCATCGTACCGAGGTGCGTGCGCGTGCACGGACTCCGCGCACGCGCACGACTCCGGCGGCTGCACCGCCAGAGCGTCCTGGCTAGAACGCCTGGTGGTCCGGCTCGCAGACCGTGCCGGGCGGCGGGAGTTCACCGCTGACCAGGTACCGCTGCTCGCGGTCCCAGGCGCAGGCGCTCGGGTTGCCCAGCGCCGTGTGGCCGTAGCCGTGGACGGTCAGCAGGCGGCCGCGGGCGAGGGTGTCGGCCAGCGCGCGGGACCCTTCGTAGGGCCAGGCCGGGTCGCCGGTGAGGGCCACGACCAGGATCGGCGCGGAGGTCGGCCGGTTCCACGGGCCGGTGTAGCGGTCCCGGGCGGCCTCGGCCGGCCAGGCGGCGCAGCGCTGGTTCTGCCAGACCAGGTACGGGCCGGTGGCGCCCGCACGGGCCCGGACGAGGGCGGACAGCGCCGGGTACGTGGTGTCGGCGGCCGGGTCGGCACCGGAGACGGGCGGGTTGACGGTGTCGGCGCAGAGCGCCCCGAGGGTCTGCGCCTGCTTGGGCTGGCCGCCGGTCGGCAGCGGCGCCGAGGCGTCCGGGGCGGCGGTCCACAGCTGCTGGAGCAGTCCGCCCAGCGCCGGCCAGCCGGTGCCGGGGGCGTTCGGCACCGGGGTGGCGGCGTAGAGCATCGGCAGGACGGTGGAGGCGGTGGAGGCCTGGTCGAAGGTGACCGCCGCCGGCGGGGTGCCGAGCGTCACCGGCGTCCGGCCCAGCCGGTCGAGCAGTTCGGCGAACTTGGCGCGGGTGGCGTCCCGGTCCGCCGCCGCGAAGGCGCAGGCGGCGGGGCCGGCGTCGGCGCACTGGTCGAGGAAGGCGTCGAGGGTGCGGACGCCGGCGAGGTCGCTGCCGGTGCGCAGGAACGGCGGCAGGGCGCGCTGCTGCGGCGAGCGCCCGGTGGACCAGGCGACCGGGTCGGGGGCGCTGTCCAGCACCATCGCACGCACCCGGGTCGGGAAGAGGTTGGCGTAGGTGGCGCCCAGGTAGCTGCCGTACGAGGTGCCGAGGTAGCTCAGCCGGCGGTCGCCGACGGCGGCGCGCAGCAGGTCCAGGTCGCGGGCCGTGTCGGCGGTGGACAGGTGGGCGAGCAGGCCGGTCCGCTCGTTGTCGGCGCACTGGCGGCCGAAGCGCGCGTACGTCGTCGCCCAGGCCGACTCCTGGGCGGCGCCGACCGGGTAGCCGGCCGGCAGCCCGGCGAGCAGGCCCTGCTCGGCCGCCGCGTCCGGGAAGCACTGCGGCACGGTGGAGCCGCCGACGCCGCGCGGGTCGAAGCTGACCAGGTCGAACCGCTCCCGCACCTGCTCCGGGAGCATCCCGTACACGGCGGGCAGCGCCTGGGTGCCGGGCACGCCCGGGCCGCCGGGGTTGAAGAACAGCGAGCCGATCCGGTGCGCCGGGTCGGTCGCGGGGTGCCGGATGACGGCCAGCTCGACGGTGCGCCCGGCCGGGTCGCGGTAGTCCATCGGCACCGTGGCGCGGGCGCAGTCGAAGTCCGGTACGCAGGACCGCCAGTCCAGCCGGGGCACCGGCGCCGCGAGGGCATCCGCCGCCGCGGCGGCCGGGGCGAGACCGGCCAGCAGCAGCCCGGTGGCCGCGGCGGCGCCGGTTCTGAGGGCGGAGGTGAGGCGGGGTCGGGACATGGACGGGTCTCCCGTTCGGCGGACTGACGTGCAGTCACTAAGGCTCGGGGCGACCGCTGCCAGACCTCTCACATCCCACCGGCACCACTGTCAGGCCGCTGTCACCGCCGCCCCGCGCGGCTCAGGCGGGCTTGCGGGCCAGCAGGTAGGCCTGCGGGGTCGGCTGCACGCCCTCCTCCGGCTCCCGGAGCGTGCGGGAGGTGAGCCGCAGGCCGGCCGCGCGGACCAATTCCGCGATCCGGTCCGGCTGCTGGCGGCGGAAGTCCAGCGCCACCGGGTGGCCGAAGGGCTGGTCGATCCGCAGGGGCTCGTCACCGACCTGGAAGGCGAGCAGCAGGTGGCCGCCCGGGGCGAGCACCCGCGCGAACTCGGCGAACACCTCCGGCAGGCGCTCCGCCGGGGTGTGGATGATCGAGTACCAGGCGACCGCGCCGGTCAACTCGCCGTCCCGCAGCGGGAGGTCGAACAGCGAACCCTCGGTGAAGTCCAGCCCGGGGTACGTCGCGCGGGCCAGCTCGACCATCCTCGGCGACAGGTCGATGCCGCGGACGTCGAGGCCGAGGCCGTGCAGGTGGTGCGTCACCCGGCCTGGGCCGCAGCCCAGTTCGGCTGCCAGTCCGTCGGCGCGCTCGGCACGGACCAGCTCGACGAAGGCCGCGAGCACCGCCCGGGACAGCGGTTCGCCGGCCAGTTCGTCGCGGAAGCGGTCGGCGTAGTCGACGGCGATGGCGTCGTAGAACGCCCTGGTCGTGGCGAGGAAGTCCGGCTCGGTCATGGTCCGGCACCCTACTCGTCACCGCCGGGCCTGGCGCGCGGCCGGCTCCAACTCCCGCTCCGCCACCGTCTGGTCGCCGCTCGTCTCGCCGGTCGGCGTCGACGAGCAGGCGCCAGAGGCCGGAGCGGGGGCGGTCGTCCGGCTACGGCAGGTTGCGGGCCATGACGATGCGCTGGACCTGGTTGGTCCCCTCGTAGATCTGGGTGATCTTCGCGTCCCGCATCATCCGCTCCACCGG
>NZ_JBFBHW010000069.1:0-40623 GCF_040685395.1 Kitasatospora sp. NPDC088779
CCGACTCCCGGCGCAGCCGTCCCGTGGCGGTCAGCCCGCCCCCATCCGCATATCTCACACACCATCGGATACAGCCACCACAACGAGCCCGTCAGGCAAACCATGACAGTTCACCCTGACGAGCCGAAGTCAGTATCTACCAAGATCGTCCGGGTTTGCCGATGGCCTTGAGGGTCTCCGGGCGTTTGACGGTCTTGCCAACGTCGTAGCGGGGTGCGCGGTGTTTGTTCTTGGCGCCTGGTGACCGTCCGGGACGCGTGCCTCTGGGTTTGGGAATACGGGTCGGGCAGATGAGGTGGGGGCGGATGTTCCTGAATCCCCGGCGGACCCGGGCCGGGGTGAGCCGTTCGGAGGCGGCCGGCTTCTCCCAGGGTCGGCGCAGGTCCGCGGCGAGGGGGCGGGCGAGGCGGAGCTGGGTGTGAGTGACGATCAGGATCCAGGTCCAGCGGTCCGCGGCCTCGGGAGTACGGAGTTTCGGGGTGGTCCAGCCGAGGGTCTGCTTCGCGAAGCAGAAGGTGTGCTCCAGGTCAAAGCGGCGGAGAAATGCCTGCCAGAAGCGGTCCACGTCATCCGGTGTGGCGCCGGTCTCGGAGGACCACAGCCACACCGGCGGGGCCTCTCGTTCCTTCGACAGGTGTTCGACCTTTACCCGGATCAACGCTCCCTCTACCAGAGGTAGTTCACCGTCGTGGTCGAGCCAGGAGGAGCGGTGGGTGAGCCGGGGGCGGACCCGGTCCCACACCTGGGTCTCGGCCTTGCCGTAGTTGATGGTGTCGGTGACTGTGGTGATCGCGGGCTCGGGCCAGGTCTCCGGTTTGGCGAAGCGGAATTCCGGGCCGTGCTTGGGCGGTCGGCCGTTGACGCCGTGCATCCTCGGTGGTTTCGGCAGGCGCATCACGCGGTCGGAGCGGACCCGGCCCACCGACTCGACCGGCAGATCACGCAGGACCCAGGCCAGGCGGGTGACGTCGTAGCGGGCGTCGCTGACGATCACGATGTGCGGGTCTCCGGCCTGCCACTGGCCCGCGGTGATGAGTCGCTCCACGACACCCCGCAACTGGGCGGCGGTGACCGCGGTCGCGTCGTCCGCCGGACCGAGCCGAACCGCGTCCAGAATCGCGGTCCAGGACGTGGCCCCCGGCTCCAGCGCGGCCACGAAGGAGTAGGGCCAGCCCGGAATGAACTGCGAAGCCGTCTTCGCCCGGCCGTAGACGTGGCAGAACAGCCGCTCCGCCGAGCACGGCGCGTCCGAACGAAGCCACGGCGACACATCGACCGCCAGGACCAGGCGCCCGCCGTCGAAGCGCGGCAGCGACAGCCTGGCCAGCACCGTCCGCAGCCGGACGACGTCGATCCGGCCTTGGTTCAGGCCGCCGTACATCGCTCCGTGCCCACGCCGGTGCTCGGGCAGCAGTGTCAGGTCCACCGGGACTTCACCGCACCGTCCGCACACAGCACCGCGTCGGCGAGTTCGAACAACTCGTCACGCCGGGCGGTCAGACACTCGTAGAACGCTCCCCGGAAACGTGACGCTTCCGCGAACGCTTCCCGCCGCACAGCATCAGGCAGCAGACTCACCCTCGCGGCCTTCGTCGTGGTCACGTGCACCTTGGTCGGAGCACAGGATCAGACGAAGGCCGCCTTCATGTCCGGCGAATCCCCAAGCGAGCGACCCCGTTCGAGACGCCGTTCGAGGGTGGAAGAAAAAGAACAAGCTCATTGTCCGCCGAGATCTCCGAGCAGGCCCCGGGCGGTGCCTGGGGCCCCTGGCGCGACTGCCGCAACGGCGGCTGCGCCGGGGGCTGACCGCCGGCGCAGCCGCGTGACGGAGTCGGGGAACGAGGCCCGGGGGCTGGACGCCGCCACCGTTGCCGCCGTCCGGCCGCCTGGCCACCGCCTCCGACCTGTCGGGGCACCGCTGGAAGGACACCGGGGAGTACGCCCAGCCGCGCCGCCTCGGTGTGGTCGACGACTGCGCGGGCCGTCAGGTCGGGCGGGCCCGAGGCCGGGCGATCGGCATGCTGGAGGACCGCACCGGTCCGTTTGCCGGCGGCCAGCCGGCCTGGGCACCGGATCCGTCCTGGCCGCTGCGGTCGCTGCGGCCGCTGCCGCCGCTGCCGCCCGGCGCCGACGGGGCGGTCCTGGCGGTGCCCCGTACCGGCCGTGACGAGCAGCGCGCTCGCGGGCGGTGACCACCTGAGGAATCCCTTGGACCGGCGCGGGGGCGGCCGACGAGCCGAGCCGATCGGCCACGAGCCGTCGCCCGGCGGGTGGACACGTCGGTCCACCCGCCGGGCTCGCCGACCCCCGGTTCTGCGCCGGTCCGGGCGTCGTGGTCGATCGGGGCCGTGCGTGGACGGGGGCGGGGTGTGTGCTCAGCCGGCCGCGCGGTAGGCCGTACCCACCCGGTTGGGGGTCGCCCGGTTGTAGAGACCGGTGCCGCCACGGTCCGCGGAGAGGGTGAACCACGCGTAGCGCTCGACGAAGGGAAGTCCCTGGAGCATGGCGGTCGACTTCGTCACGAACGCGGCCTGCTGTTCCGGTGTCGGATACTTCGGGGTGCCGCTGGAGAAGTCGATCAGGGCGTACTCGGTGAGCCAGATCGGCTTCTTGTAGCGGTTGTACACGGCCTGGAGGTAGTTGCGCAGTTGACCGGTCGCGGCGTCGGCGCGGAAGTCCGAGCCGTACCAGTGCAGGGGGATGAAGTCGACCTTGTCGTGACGGGCGGCGGCGCCCTTCATGAACTGGTCGAGCCAGCCGCCCGCGACGTCGCCGCCGCCCGCCACCGCGGGTGCCCCCAGACGCATCCCGGTCGACTGGAGCCGGGGCCACAGGTCGAGGGCCCTGGTCACGCTCATGTTGGCCTGCGCCGGCAGGTCGGGTTCGTTGAAGCCGAGCAGGGTCGTGCCCTCCTGCCTGGCCGTTCGCAGTTGTGCGTCGGTCACCGAGCCCGCGCCCCAGATCATGGGGACGAACTCGACGCCGGCCGGCGGCTTGATCTGCTGGCGGTCCGAGGCCCAGGTGTAGAACCAGCCGGCCCTGGAGTCGGCCAGCGCCTTGGTGACGTCGGTGAAGTTCCAGGCGCTCACGCCCTTCTTCTTCGCCGGGGCGGCGGTCGCGTCGGCCGCACTGCCGACGGTGAGGCAGGTGAGCACCGCGAGCAGGGCGGTGAACAGGCGCATTCGACGTGGCAAGGCATTCCTCTCTTCGGTCACGCGGTCGTGACGGGGGCCGCGGCGGCCCTGGAGTCCGGGGGCCGGGGTCCGGGGCGGGTGGCTCACGCGGTGGGGCCGAAGGTGACGGTGAAGCCGCTGCAGCGGCTGCACTGCTGCATCACCTTGTTGCCCGGCACCTGGTCCTGCTTGGACCACGTGTAGGCCTTGGGACACTTCGCGCTGAGCGCGCGGCTGTAGCTGCTGGGGGTGTCCCGGCTGGGGTTGGTGCACAGCATCGGCTTGCCGTCCGGCCCGCGCGTCAGGTCGGCGGGCGGGCAGTAGGGCAGCAGGTTCGCCGCGCAGCCCCGCGTGTCGCAGCCCCCGCCGGCCGGGATCGTGGCGTTCACCGGAGTGATCGTGATCGGCAGCGAGAACGCGTTCACGTAGCTCACGTCGTACCAGGGGGCGGCGCCGTCCTTGGCGTCGAAGTTGAACTCCGCGAGGCTGGCGGGTTGTTCGCCCGTCGTGCAGTGGTCGGCGGCCGGGCCGCAGTCGGCCACCCGGCAGTGGAAGGCGCTGCCAAGGGCCCCGCCGCATCCCTGGCGTGCGAAGAACTTCCCACGCCAGTGGAGCGGGGCGGCCGTCTCGGGGATCGTCACCGTCGCCGACTGGCCGGGGGCCAGGACCGGCAGCCGGGTGAACTGCTTCGACCCGTCGGCGTTGACGCCGCTTCCGATCCACAGCTTCTGCGACGAGTGGTTCACGAACGTCACCGTGTGGTTGACCGCGGCGGCCGCAACCGGCGCGGTGCGGGTCGGCGCCGCCGCACCCGTGACGGTCGCGCCCGTCGCCGCGCCCGCACCCGTGACGGTCGCACCCGTGACGGTCGCGCCCATCGCCGCGCCCGCGTTCGGCAGTACCACGGTCAGTGCGGCGGCGGCGGCCGCCGCGACGAACAGCCTGGTCAGGAATCCGCGCATGACTTCTCCGTTCCGCTCAGCAGGTCAGGTTGGTGCCGGGGTAGGCGCTCATCGCGCCGACCAGTGCGTCGTAGGTGTAGAACCGGTCCCTGTTCGGGAACATCCGGTCGAACTGGGCCTTGCCCATGACGAAGCCGGCCCGGTCCGCCGCCGTCGCGTGTGCCGGTCCGGCCGTCGACAGGCCGGTGGCGTGGGCGGAGGCGGGCAGGGCGATCGCCGATACGGCCGCCGCCGCGGCGGCGATCCTCAAGGCCGTGCGTCGAAGGGACACGCGGGGCCTTCCTCCCGTTGCGGAATGCGGGACATCGGGTCCGCCGGTCTCCTGGTGCCACCGGCGGGTGTGGTCGGGCCGTTCGGGCCGGCCTGGCCGGCGCCGCGGTGGTGTGTCAGGAGCAGGTCTTGTCCGGGTGGTCATGGGTGATGGCGCAGATCATCGCCTTTGCCCGGCCGTTGTTCGGATACCTGAGCTGAAGCTCGTCCTCGAAGTCCTTCCACTGGCGTGCGATGTCCTTGACGGCGAGGTCGTAGGCGTGGTCGAAGTTGTGGGCGACGACCGAGCGCGGACTGTCCTTCGTGTCCTTGTTCAGGACCCCGTCATGAGTGACGCGACCCGTGCAGTTGGAAACCGTCCCGCTGTGGTCGAGGTCCGGATAGCAGCCCGTCGCCAGGTCGTGAGGGATGTGGCCAGTGGCGTCCTTGACCCAGTCCGCCCTGCTCATGGAGCTGTAACGACCGATGGAGAAGAACACGGGCAGGTCGGTGCGCCCCAGGCCGGGGGGGTTCTTGACGCCGATGGCTCCCGGGCCGGCCTGGTCGACCCAGTTGCTGTGGGCGTAGAAGTCCTCGATCTGATGCCAGCCGCGGCCCAGGTCCTCCAGCACCTCGCACTTCGCCCGTCCCGGTCGGTCGTTCCACGAGCAAGCCGGGGAGATGGAGGTCTGGGTGGCGATGACGCGCCCGTTCGCGTCGACCAGCCGGTCCGCGGCGGCGACGGCCCTCCTGACGTGGTCGATGGAGCCCTCGACGCAGTCGATGATCTCGGCGTTGGCCTGCTCGCGGGTGCGGGGGTAGCGGCTGTCGTACCTGGGGTCGAGGTAGTCGGCGTTGTCGCAGTGGAGCTTGCCGATGCCGAAGTACTCGCCGTGGTCGTTGGCGACGATCGCGCCCGAGTTCCCGTCCGCCATCGCCGTCAGCGAGTTCTGGTGCCAGCCCCCCGGCCCCAGGGCGGCCCGGGTGATCTTCTCGTGGTTCCCCCCGCTGAAGGCGTGCGCCGGTGTCGCGGCACCGAGGACGACGGCACACGCCATCGCGGCGCACGCGGCGCCGGAAGCGCGCAGGCGCTGCCGACGGGAAACGGAGAGGGGATTCATGAGGTCTCCAGTCGCACGATGGACGTCTTCGGCAGGTGTGCGTCCGGGCATGGAGTCCCGTCCGTACTGCGCAGGCCATGGCGGACCCATGGCGGCGCTTGGTGACGAAGCGTCACCGAGCCTGCACCCGTACGTTAGTCGCCGTGCCCGCAGCCCGACAGACCGCCAGTGCCCCACGGGCCTGCGGCCGCGCATCGCGGTGTCCCCGTGCCACGAGGCCCAGGCGCCCGGTCCCGTTCACGGGAACGGGCAGCACAGCCTCCCGGCCTCCTTCCGGCCCGGGCTTGTCCACCCGTGGCCCGCCCCCGCACCAAACAGAGCAGGGATTCTGCAGAGTCCCCTCTGCAAGCAGAACGTCAATTCTTCTTGACGGAGGGCGCGGTGCCACGGCTCACCGACGCACGCAAGGAACTCCGGCGCACCCAGATCACCGAGGCCGCCGTAGGCTGCTTCAGCCGCGACGGCCTGGAGCGGACCTCGATCGCCGACATCACGGCCGAGTCCGGCCTCTCGACCGGCTCGATCTACGCCCACTACCGCAGCAAGGACGACCTGGTCCGGGCCTCCGCCCACGCGCTGCTCGCCAAACGCGCTGAAGCCCTCGGCCAGTGCGCCGCGAGCGACAGCCCGCCCGACCCCGACGAACTGCTCGCCCGCCTGATCGCCACGATCGACCCCGCCGAGGCCCGGGTCGGCGTGCAGACCTGGGGCGAGGCGACCACCAACCCGGCCATCCGCGCCATCGTCGCCGACACGGTCGACCGGATGCGCGCCATGGTGCTCGACTGCGTCACAGCCCACCCTGGCCAAGGCCGAAGACCCCGCCCCGGCCCGCGCGACGACCGGCTGACCACCGCGGAGAAGGAGGAACTGCGGTCCGCCGCAGCGGTGACCGTGGTGACGGCGTTGAGGACTTCGGGGGCGGTGAGGTGGACGGTGTTGACCGGTCGGGTGGCGTGCTGGTCGAGCGGGGTGAGCCGGTTGGTGGTGGTGCCGGTGAACGGGCCGAAGTCGCCGTCCGCGGTCAGAAGGTTCGGGGGGCGTACGCGGTGATGCGGAAGTGCTCCTCGGCCGGGCGCGGGAGCGTGCGGGTCCGGCGGTAGGTCGTGTCGGCCCCGATCGGTCCCGGGGAGGCCTGCTCGGTGGTGTCGAGTGCGTAGTCCCAGCGTCGGAGGTTTTCGGGCCGTGCGAGGTGGGCGTGCGAGGTGGCCGTGCGAGGTGGCCGTGCGAGGTGGCCGTGCGAGGTGGGCGTGCGGGGTGGGCGAAGACCTCGCTGACGGGCGCGTCGACGGTCGGGGTGTTCTCGAACCGCATGGTCGTTCCTTCCCCGGCGCGCGGTCGGCCGGTCCTGTGCGGCCGTGCGGTCCCGTGCGGGCCGTGGCGTCGGTCGGGGGCGGGGTGTCAGTCGAGGGCGAGGCGTTTGTTGAGGGCCTCGCCCGAGGGCAGGGGGTCGATGAAGTTGTGCAGGAACGTGAGCATCGCGTCGATGTCCAGGCCCTGACAGACGGTGTCCATCGCGGCGTAGAGGGACTCCTCGATCCCGGCGACGGCGGTGGCCAGGCGTTCGCCCTCGGGGGTGAGGCTGAGCTGGAGGTAGCGGCGGTCCGCGGCGTCGGTGCGGCGCTCGACCAGCCCGGCCGCGACGACGCGTTCGACCAGCCGGCTGGGGTTGGTGCCGCTCTCGCACACCAGGAGTTGCCCGAGCCCGTTGAGGCTCAAGGTGCCGTGCTGCTGGAGCAGGCGCAGCACCTCGGCCTGTGACGGGGTGATGCCGTGCGGTTTGAGGGCCTGGATCAGCAGCCGGTTGCCTTCGCGCTGGGCCGCCAGGATCGCGAACCGCAGGTGTTCGGCCTTACGCATCGGCGTCTCGCCGGGTGGTCGGCACGGTGGCGAGGAAGTCGTTGACCGCGGCGGCATAGGTGGCCGGGTGGGAGAAGCGGAACATGTGGCCGGTGCGCGGCAGCACGACCTCCCGGGCGTCGGGGATGCCCGCGAGCATGACCTTGGAGGCGTTCTCGCCGATCAGTACGTCGTGGGAGGGGGTCAGGATCAGGGCCGGGACCTGGACCCGGCCCAGCGCGTCGACGTAGTCGGCGGTGAGGACGGCCCGCAGGCGGGCGCCGAAGGAGACGGCGGGGGTGTTGGCGAGGAACAGTTCGCGGCTGCGCGCCTGGCTCCAGGGCACCTGGCCCTCGCCGTCGAACGGGGAGGTGAGGCGGTGGGCGTGGGCGCGCAGTGTCAGCTGCCGGTAGAGCGGCCCGCGGGCCCTGCCGATCGCCTGCATCAGGGCCTTCCACGGCTTCGAGTCGACCGGGTTGGCCGCGAAGCCGCCGGACGCGACCAGGGCGCGCAGGCCCCGCGGGCGGCGGGTCGCCAGTGCGAGGGCGATGTTCGCGCCGAAGGAGTCGCCGACCAGCACGTAGTCGTCCAGGTCCGCGATCGCGCTCTCGACGTGGTCGGCGTAGCGCTCGATGTCGTCGACGCCCTCGGGCAGGCGCAGCGTCCGTTTGGGTGCCTCGCCGTAGGGGGCCAGTTGCTCGGCGCTCCACGGGGCGCCGGAGAAGCAGGGGATGAAGACGAGGGTCGGATTCTTCTCTGAAGTGCTCATATCAGACACATTACACGACACATGTGTCGTGGCATATGTGGTCCAGGTCATCTTCCTGGTCTGTTTTCCCTGGACTCGCCCGGCCTCGGGAGCGGTGCGAGCCTCCCTGGCACGCGGAAGGCGGTCACCAGACCGCGGGGCGCCTCGAAGGCATCGATCCAGCGTCCTTCGGCGCCGTCGCCGCGATCATCGCCACGGCCCCGGTCGGCTGCCCGCGCGGCACCACCCGCTCCCTGGTCTCTCGGGGGGTCCGACACCGGGACCATCGCGCCCGACCCGCCGGCCGCATCGTCCGGTCGGCCACCGGGGGTGCCGGGACACGGTCGCGGCGCGGACGGCGGCGGGACGGCGGTCTTCTTCCGATGGAGCCACTGGAGTTGCATGTCGGTCAGTTCTGCAGGGAGCACCACCGAGGGACAGGGGGTGTCCGGGAACGCTGTCGGAGGCCTCGATCGCGCAGGGCCTGGCGTACGGGGGCTGGCGGACGGCGTCGTTCGTGGTCTGGCTCGTGGTCCTGGCCCTCGGCCGGATGTCACAGCCGCTGTACGAGGCGACGGCCGCGGTCCTGCGCTACCGGATGCGCCACACCATCTACCTGACGATGCTTTCGTCGGCCTACCCCGAGCGCCTGTTCGGCGAGGAGCCGGGCAGCGAACCGGAGGGCCCGGCGTCGGGCACCCGTCCGCTGGTCCTGGTCGGTGCCGGGCGCGGCCTGCTCGTCCTCTTCCTCCTGCTCGGCCTGGCCTCCTGGGCGACGGGGTCGGTCGCCGCCTCGGTGAACTCGGACGACGACGGCAACGACGAGTTCGTCAACCCCACCCAGCGCGTCCTCGCGCCCCTCGTCCCGGGCCCCGCCGACCGCGTGCCACGGGGCCCGCCCGCGACGGCTCCGCCGAGGGGCGGCCCCCCGTGGGGGGCCGGTCACAGGGGCACGGCCTCCTGTGACCGGCCGGTGGTTCAGTTGATGTGGAGCGTCGTGATGGTGCCGTAGTTCTTGGTGATGGCCTGGTTCTTGCCGAAGGTGTGGCGGTAGAGGGAGCCGTCGCCGGGCTCGTACTCGAAGTACCCGGCGTTGTTGCCGCTGCTGAAACTCGTGACCGACCTCTGGTCGATCCAGATGTCGCCGGCGTTCGCGAAGCACCTCCTGAAACCGGTGCCGTTGTCGTTGGTGATGCCGATGGTGAAGTAGTCGCTGGCGAACAGGCATTCGGCGAAGTTGACTTCGTTGGTCGCGTGGGCGGGCACGGTGCCGACGGCCAGAGCCATCATGGCGACCCCGGCGGCCACGGCGATTCGTCGCTTCAGCATGACGCAAACTCCCTGGTGTGTGAGGTGGGGCATGCGAGTCGAACTGAAGGGACACTAACAAGAGGTGTTCAGGTCACAACCTGGTGTAACGATTTTCGGACATCATTCCATTTCCCGGGACTTTTGCCGGACTTTGCTGAGCTGAATTCCGCACCTGTCGCACCTGTCACACCTGTCACCTGTCACGCGGACCCGCATGGCCGTCCGGGCCGCGCCGATCCCTCGGCGCGGGGTGCGGGTCGCGTGTCGGGGGCCTGGTCCTTTGTCTGGCCACCGGAGCTGATCCTGCCGACACCGGATGAAGGGGAGGACCCGCCCGCACGACCACCCGGTCGGACTCTCGCACCCTGCGGTGTCCCACCGTCGCCGGACGCCGCGCCGCCGCCACGCTTCCGGCCCGGACCGAACCCGCCGCGCTGCGCCCGGACCACCGGAGGACACCGGCGGCGTACTGCGAGCACGTGCTCGACGTCGCCGTCAGTGCTGGCCTCGTCCTGGCGGAGAACACGGGCGAGAAGGGCCCGGCCGAGGAACAGACGGCCCATTGACCGTCGCACTCGACAAGGCCGCCGCCCAGACCGGGCGTCTTCGTTCGGGCCGGCCGGGTAGGTGTCCCGCGTCGATGTGATCAGCTAGGTGGATGGGGGTGGCCTGCGGGGCCGTGCCGCTTTCGGCCGCTGGTTTTGCTCTGCTGTCGGAAGTTTCGGGCGCTGACCGGGGCGGCGCTGGTGCGGCTGTGCGGGCGGGAGCGCCTGCACGACCTGCTCCTCCAGGAAGGCGGCGGCGGGCCGTTGCGTATACGGACCTGCTCACCGTGCTGCGCCCGGGCGCGTGGATCGTGAGCGATCGCCTGGTACACGCGAGTCGTGTGGCCCACCTGCCCGCGCACCGTCAGTCCCCTCTGACGTGCGGGGATCCCCCGTATGTTGACCGTGGAGCAGGGCTGGCTGGACGGGACCGACTCGGGGCTGTTCGTGCTGTGTCCCGAGACGGTCGCCGAGGGGTGGACGGGCTGCGACGAGGCCTTGTTGGAGGCCGCTGCGGACTACGCGGCCGCCTACCCGGTGCCCGGGCACGGGGACGTGCTGGTGTTGGGCGGGGAGCCGCTGCTGGTCGGGTGGCCGGCCGAGGAGCGGGTGTTCGTCAGGCCGCTCCACTTCGACTGCGCGGACGACGTCCGGCCGCTGGTGCGCGAGGCGCTGCGGTCGGGGGTGTGGGAGGACGGGCCGTTCCTCGACCTGACCGCCGGGCGGTACCTGCTCACGGACGCCTTCTACGACGGTGAGGCCGTCCTCGAGCGCGGCGAGTACCTGACCGTCGAGTTCCCGCCCGGGCGCTACCTGGTCCAGTCGCTGAAGGCCGAGCCCGACAGGCGGGCGCAGTTCCATCTGGAGCGCCTGCTGCCACGGTGAGCGGACGTCCGGGGCCCTGTGCGGAGACGGGCGGCCCTGAAGTCCGGGGCCGGTGCGGGCACTGGGGCGGTGCCGCTCCCGGCCCACCGGGCGGTCGTCACCGGCCTGGAGGCGAAACTCGCTCCACCGCACGCCGGACGAGCTGATGGCCCGCGCCCTGGCCCTTGCCGGCCCCGAACACGACGACTGGTTCGCGTCGTTGTTCCGGGTCGCCGAGCCGCAGAGCCAGGACAGGTTCGACTGGGCCCGCGCGGTCGCGGAGGAGGCCGAGGACGGCGGCGAGCTCGATCGCCGGCGCTTCGCGTTCGACGTGATCAACTTCTTCGGCTTCGGCTTCGGCTTCGATGCCGACAACGACGACGAGTCGCCGTTCACCCGGGAGGCCGCATAGTTCCTCCGGCCCCGGCTGGACACCGAGCAGGACCCGTACGCCCTGCACACCGTCATCGCGGCCTTCACCGGCTACTGCTCCCGCGAGGAGCTCGCGGCCGTCCTGGCCCACGCCGACCACCCGGACCCGGGTGTTCGCCACTGCGTCGCTCTGGCGTTCCCCGCCCTCCTGGGCGACCGGCCCGACACGCTCGCCGTCCTTTTCTGCGCCTGGTCGACGACCCTGCTTCCGTCACCCGGTCCGCTTCACAGCTTCACTCACTTCCCCCTCGGCACCCGCGTCCTGCTGGACATCCCTGCCCTGCGCGCCGTGCTGGCGGCCCACCTCACCGACCCCCACTTCGACGCCCGCCTCGAAGCCGCCGCAGCCCTGGCCCTGCGCGGCGACGAACGCGGCACGCCGGTCCTCGACGAGATCCGCCGCGGCAGCGGTACCGCTGCTCCCGCCCGCGCGGGCCGCCTCGCCTGAAACCGACCATCACCGGCGCCCCGCTGGCTTTTCCTGGGGGAAACCTACCAACCGCAGGTCATCGGGCGGCGGTTTCCGCCCCCAGGGACCCACCGTGGGTCGGGGCACGGCACCTCCAGATCGGGCTTTAGGAGACTGGGGCCCGGGTAAAGGCTTTCCTGATGAGCGAGTTTCTCGGCGGACCGAGGTACACAGCACCTGCTCAGGGGGATGGCCATGGGATTTGATCCATGCATGGCGTATGCAAAAGCTTGTTTCGGACGCCAGGATGGCCTTTGACCGGGGCGATACCGACTTCGCCGCTGTTTTTGATATCGACGGCCCCGGCGTGACGATGAAGAAGATCCGCAAAGAGATCGACTTGAGCGTCAGAGCAGTGGAGGCAGCCGGCTGGCCGTGCATCGGGGTTCGGTCGTTCCTCGCGGAGATCCAGATCGGCTTCATCCGGGGAGACTGAGCGGCCAGCAGACGCCGACACGGTGCGGCCCGCTCGCCGGCCATCGCGGCCGATCAGGCCGACGCTCTCGCCCACGCCGCCCACGCGCCGGCATGCCGCTGAAGTCAACGCCCGTACGGCCGAATTGAGGCTCGTGTCCCCGAAGTCGAGGGCACCGCGAAGCTGACGTCCCGGGAACCGGCCGCCCGTCAGGTCGCCCGGATGATCCTCGACGCCACCTCCTTGGGCCGGCCGGGAAGTCGCCGACTGTATCGGGGACCGACGCGCACGGCGGGTCTGTTCGTGATGCCCAGTCACCATTTCGCGGTGACGGAACCCGGGACCACCTGCCTGCCTGGCCGGTCGGGTCCGGGGTGTGGCGATCTCGCGGCCGGCGGTTACCGTCCGGGTTCCAAGGCCGCAGGGCCGGCCCGGTGCGGACGCAGGACGGTTGTGCGCGGGTGGATCGCTTCATGATCACCCGTCCCCGGGACGCCGGTACCAGCGGGCACCAGGTCCCGCCGGCGCCACCGGGCCGGAAATTCTTCGGCACGATCCCGTACTGTTAACCCTCCAGAGCCATCCATGACAGGAAGATTTCCCGTTCCGCGCGTCGATGCCGCCACCGCAAGGGGTTCCTGTGCGGCGAGACCTGCCCGACCGCGCCCGCGTCGCGTGCGGGGCGGCGACCGCTTCTCCCACAGCGTCGCCCAGCCCTCCTCCTACTCCACCGGTTCCTCGGAGCGTCGCTTCCTCGTCCGACCAGCGGCAGTAGCTCATGAAGCAGGCGGTCCGTGAGGGACCAGAGGATGTGACCTGCGGATTTTCGGCGGGACCAGCCAGGGTGACCGGCGGCCCGGTACCCGTCCGCGTTCTCCCCTCGTCATATCTCGATCCGTCGTTTCCACCAGGGAAGGTCACCCGGTGCGAACGGGTCGTTGACTGTCCGGGCGAGGATGCGTTCGTCGAGAGGCCCGAGTTCTCTGCGCAGTTCTCGGCGGGCCCGGGTCCGCAGGGCCCGAACGGCCCGTTCCAGCAGGGTCCTGACGTGGTAGTATCCGCTTCGCAGGTCCGTATCGTCGTATCCGTACCACGCCGCCAGGTCGCGGCGCGGGCGCGTGCCGGCGGGAAAGGCCGGACACCGTCCGGTCGGCCTCGGCTGGCCGGTAATCCGTCACCGCGCAGCCGCGGAAGGAAGTCTGTCCGGTGGACGGGGGCTGGGTACTCCTCGACTCACCGTTGTGACGGCGCGTAGCGTGACAGACCATGAGATCGTTGATCCGCCGCGCGTGGTTCCTCCCGTTGACCGGCGCCCTGGCCGCACTGCTGGCGCTGGTTCTCAGCACGGTCGCGGCACTGTCGCAGTGGCGGACGGCGAGCCGCATCGACGCCGCACCGTTACGGGTGGACGCGACCATCACCGCTGCTGTGGCCATGAAGGGCGGAACGAGGTACACGCTCACCTACCGGGTTGCCGACCGCGACTACAGCACCGACTCCCTCACGCCGCACGGCGTCAGGTCACCGGGCATCGGTGCGACGGTCCCGCTGGAGGTCGCAGCCGACGACCCCGAGGCCTCACGCGTCACCGGCAGCCATTACCCCGACGACGCCCTCCAGCCCACGATGATCCTCGTGGCCACCGCCGCCGTTGCCGGCCTCGCCATCTCCCTGCGCTTCCTCCACACGGCCACCAGACGCAACCGCCCGAGCCCCTGAACCAACCCCGTCCTGGCTGTTCCGCGGCGGCTGCGTGGCCTGTCCCGGCTCGCTTTGTCCCCTGGGGCGGGGGCGCTTGTTCGCTGGTCTGGTCTGCCATCGGTGACCGCCCTGGCTGCCGTGGGCCGGCCCGGTAGGGACGCAGGACAGTCGTGCGCGGGTGGATCGCCTCATGACTGCCCATCCCCGGGTCGCCGATACCAGCGGCCATCAGCCCCGTCAGCGCTGCTGGACCGGAAATTCTTCGGCGTGCTCCCGCCCGGATGACCCCTTGAAGCCATCCACGACAGGAGGATTTCCCGTTTCGCGCGTCGCGCCATCGGGGCCGCCCGGTGCCGCGTGGCCTGCCCGGCTGCGCCCCGACCGACCGGGCCTTGTTCCCGCAGTCCTCCCGCCGTCCCCGGCCGTGCCCCCGTCGTTGTGGCAGGCGTCGGCCGTCCCATCCTGCTGCGCCCCGGGGATGACGTCGTCCCGATCGCTGCTCTCTTCGGCGCCGCCGCCCGCAGCCTGTTGTCGGGGTTCTCTTGTCGGTCGTCGTCACCGCCCCGCCTCGGGGGTGGTGAGAGCCTGTTCGCCGCCCCGGTCTGTCGTCGGTGACCGCCTGCCCCGGTCTGCCCCGCTCGGGCCCGCTCCCGGCCTGGCTGCCGCACTGTCGTCCCCCGGCCGGATGAGGCAAAAAGGGGGGGGCTGCCCGGGGCCGAGCTGTTCGGGCCTGCTGTGCCCGCGTGGTCGTCGTGCCCGTCATGGCCAGGATGGTGGCGAGCCCGGTGTCCCCGCCTGCCCGCCTGCCCGCCCTGCCGCCCCGCTGCCCTGCCGCCCCGCATCGCCGACTGTCGTCGCGGTCGCCTCCTCCCCGCCTCGTGCCCTCGCGGGCCGGGTTGACGGCCCGTCGGCGGGTGGTCGGATTGTTGGTGCGGTCAGGGGCTCGGGGGAGTGTGTTCCGGGCCCCGCCGGGGTGGAAGGCTGGGACGGCCTCGGGGCGCGGTGTCGGTGAGGTGGCGGTGGGCGGCGTGGAGGTGTTCAGCGGCTTGGCGCAGATGGTGGCAGGCCATGGAGGGAGAGACCGCGCTGTAGGGGCGGAGCCATCGTTCGGCGGCGTGGACGCGGGCGAGGGCGGCGGTGAGGGCCTGGTGGGCCGGCCGCATCGAGGGGATCTCGGCGACTTCGTCCGCGGTTCGGGCGAGCAGGACGGCGAGGTCCTCGGTGTCGGGCCACGCGCCGTCGGTGAAGTCGTGGCCCCACAAGGCCAGTCGGGCCGCGCATATCCCGACCCAGGCCTCCAGCCGGTCTTCCCAGGACGGCGGCCTGGCGGGCGGGGACGGGGGCGGGTTCGCAATGATCGGCACCCGAACATGATCCGCCCACGGGCCACGGTTGCGTGGCCGTTTCACCGGAACCTGTTGACGACCTGTTGCACAACCCCACCCGGTACCGCCCAGGGCCGGGAGACGGTCGGGGAACTGTTCCCGGGTGCAGAGGGGGCGGGAGACGGGCCAGGAGTGCTTCCGGCGGCCGCCCGCCCGGGCCGCACAAGGGCCAGGACGAGGTGGTCCCTCCCGTGGGCCGGGGATACGGCCGACGGGCGGCACAAGCACCTCCGCACAGGTACACCCGTCCTGGATCCGTACGGGAGTTCTCCGGCCCTCGGCGTGAACTGGCCTGACAGGCAAGGGCATCCGGTGCGTAGGATCACCTGTCGACCCGACCGCCCCTGCGGACGCACCGCACCGCACCTCGCCGATAGGCGCGCCGCACCCGCAGTGCACCGCAACCGCACCACATCGATCAGCGAGGAACGGGCCCGACGACAAGGCCTGGACCAGACCGTAACGGAGACGCCGGATGGAGACGCCGTGACTTCCGGAAGCCCGCAGCAACACCGCCTGACGCAGGTACCCGAATCCCTTCGGGCCTTCGGCCGCTGGCAGCACGAGGGCGAAGCGGGCCGCCGGTGGCTGGCGGCCCTGCCGGACACCGTCGCCCAATGGTGCGACCGCTGGAACCTGAAGGTCGACGGGCCACCCATGCACGGCTACAACAGCCTCGTCGTGCCGGTCCGCCGGGGCGGCGAGCCACTGGCACTGAAAGTCACGTGGCCCGACCAGCAGATGCAGGAACAGGTACTCGCCCTGCGCCTGTGGAACGGCCACGGCGCGGTCCGCCTGCTCGACACCGACACCACGGCGGGCGTCATGCTGCTGCAACGCCTCGACCACACCCGTCCACTGCGCGACGCGCCACTGACACAGGCCGTCCCCGTGATCGGGACACTGCTACGGCGGCTGGCCATCGAGCCACCCGACGGCCTGCGCACGACGGCAGACATCGCTGCGGGCCACCGACGAGAACTCCCCACCCAGTGGGAGGAACTCGGCCGCCCGATACCCCGACACACACTCGACCACGCACTGGACCTGGCCGAGGAACTGTCCCACGACGACTACACCGTCCTGGTCAACAACGACCTCCACTACGACCAGGTCCTGCGCACCCCCGACGGACACTGGTCGGTCGTCGACCCGCTGATCGTGCGCGGCGTCCTCGAATACCAGGTCGCACCCCTGCTGTGGAGCCGGTTCGACGAACTCGGCCCCTCGCGCGTCCAGTGGTGCATCGACGCCCTGACCGACGCCGCGGACCTCGACCCCGACCGCGCCCGCAAATGGGCACTACTGCGAGCCGTCGAGTACTGGATATGGGGCCTGCGCGCCGGCTTCACCGAGGACCCGGTGCGCTGCGCCCGGATCGTGGAAGCACTCACCTGACCCCCGCCCCGTCGCGCAGGACGGTAACGGTCAGCGTCAGTCGAGACCGGGCGCCGTGAACCGGCAAGCCTGCCGGACGGGCCCGGGGGAGTCCGGGTGCGGTGGTTTGCGTAGGCGGATCGGGGTGAGAAGAGGGCCGGCGGGGGGCCGCCCGTGCCCCGCCCCGCCCGCGCCCCGGTTCGCCACCGCCCCAACTGCTGTGAGGCAGTGGCGAGCCGGGTGAACTGGCCTGGTGACCGGCACGGCGGCCCCTTCGGCTGCCCGGACGCACTGATTCGGTTCAGTGCCGGACTCCAGGAACGCGGGTTGATCATCCATGACGGTGGCGCATCGGGCATCGCGGTCGGCTTCTGCCCTTGGCGCGGACAGGGCCTTCCCGAGTCGCAGCGGGATCGCCGGTCCGGCGAACTGGAGCGTCGCGGGGTCGATCCGTGGGAGGAGGAGGTTCCTGCCGAGTTCCAGCACGGGGGCTGGCTCGCTTCGCTACGTCAGGAGGGACGACAGCCGTTGATCCACTTCTGAAACAGGCCGGGCTGTTGCCGGCGAGCAGGTTCTTGACGCCTTGCCCTAGCCGCAACGGGGTTCGTCGGCGACGGCGAACATGCCGGCCGCGAACGTGCCGGCCGCGACAGGGCCGCGTTCGCACGACAGGGCCGCCTTCGGACGGGAACCGCGTTCGTCGTCGCCACAGGCCCGTTCGACCGGGCTAGCAGTGTTCGGTTTCGTCGTGGATGGTCAGTGCTCCGGCAAGGTCGAGGTCGGCGACAGTGCCGTGTGCCCCGGCGCGGACGAGCAGCACTGCGCCGAGCGCGGTGCTCCAGAACGTCCTGGCCTCCACGTCGAGCGGTCGACGGACCCTCCAGCCGCGACCGTCGACGAGCTGGCTCACGAAGCGCTGGGATTGCCGGAACAGCAACTGGAGGTGCCGGTCGACCACAGGGGCGAGTTCGGGCTTGGAGATCCCGGCGGCGAGTGCTCGCGCGACCGATGGGAGCGAGGGCATGGCCAGTACGGCGCGGGCGATGTTGCGCCGAAACGTCGCCGCATCGGGGGCTTGGCGACCGATGCGCTCGATCCGTCGGGCGTCGTGCAGCAAGCCGAGAAAGGCGGCGTGCACGAGCAGCGAGTCCTTGGAGCCGAAGTGGTAGGTGACCTGGTTGGGGAAGGCGCCTGCCGCGTTCGCGATCTCCGCGACGCTCACCTCGGCGCCGGGCCGCTCCTTGCAGAGCCGTGCGGTTGCCTCGATCAGCTGGCGTCTGGTCGCGCGACCGCGGTCACGCGACCGGGCCGGCGTTGGTCGGGCTTCGGTTCGCTTCTTCTCCACACCCGAATTGTATGTGATACAACTAGGCCCGTTCGCTTGTATCGCATACAAGAAAGGTTGAAGGGCATGCACAGGACTGAAGTCGTCGTCACCGGACTCGGCGCGATCACACCACTCGGCGCAGACGTGGAGTCCACCTGGAAAGCCCTGCTCGCCGGCCGGTCGGGCATCCGCGGCGGCGCCCTGCGCGGCCACAAGGACGCCGGCCTTCCCGACACCGCCGCAGGGACGATGGCGATCGACCCCGCCCAGTCGCTGCCGCCGGCGCAGGCCAGGCGGCTCGACCGCTCACAGCAGGCAGCCTTCACCGCAGCAGCCGAAGCCTGGGCCGACGCCGGCGCCCCGCAGGTCGACCCGGACCGGCTCGCATCAGCGATCGGCACGGGCATCGGGGGCGTCCGAACGCTACTGAAGGAAGACGACGTACTGGAGACGGCCGGGACACGGCGCGTCTCACCACGCACGGTACCGATGCTCATGCCCAACGCGGCAGCGGCGCTGATCAGCATCGAATACGGCGCACGGGCCGGGGCCTACACACCTGTCTCGGCATGCTCCTCCGGCGCCGAGGCGATCGCCCTGGGGGCCAGACTCATCCGTGCCGGCGAGGCGGACGTGGTCATCGCGGGCGGGACCGAGGCCGCGATCACCCCGATCACCGTCGCCGGCTTCGCCCAGGCGCAAGCACTGTCGCGGTACACCGCCGAACCCGCCTCGGCGTCCCGGCCGTTCGCCGCGGACCGCAGCGGATTCGTCCTCAGCGAAGGCGCCGCCGTCGTGGTACTCGAAAGCGCCGAGCATGCCAGCCGCCGACGCGCACACGTCCACGCCGTGCTCGCGGGAGCCGGCATCGCCGCCGACGCCCACCACATCACGGCACCCGCTCCCGACGGCTCCGGCCAGGTCTCCGCCATGCGCAAGGCCCTCGTCCAAGCCGGTTTGACTCCCGAGCAGATCAGCCACATCAACGCCCACGCCACCGGAACCCCGGCCGGCGACACCGCCGAGGCACACGCGATCAGAAAGGTCTTCGGCCGCGCCACCGTCACAGCCCCCAAGGCGGCACTCGGCCACCTCTTCGGCGCGGCCGGTGCGATAGAGGCGCTCATCGCCGTCCTCAGCGTGGAACACGGCGTCATCCCGCCGACCCGCAACCTCACCGCAGCCGGCATCGGACCCGACATCGACCTCGATGTCGCCACAGCACGACGAGACATCCCCCAGGAGGCCGTACTCAGCAACTCATTCGGCTTCGGCGGACAGAACGTCTCACTCATCGTCACCCGCGCACAACACCACACATCCCGCACCGCCTCGACGACACCATGACCCACGCGAACCCACCACTGCCCCCACAGGGCCGCTACCGCGTGATCGAACATTGCAAGACCCGTCCGATCACACATATCACCCGCAGGGACGGGGACTTCCTGAGCAACGGCGCCGAAACGGGTGAACCGGCACCCGCGACACGTCGAACACGGGTTGACTGACCGAAGCTCGACGCCACACCATCAGCCGAACACGACACCGGCCGACGTGGTCACACACATTGAGGAGATGCGGCACGCCCACAAGCGGCCGGCCCCTCGCAACGCCCACGAGCGACGAGATTGTGACCTCGCGCCGCAAAGGCAAGAGCAAGCGCCGCGCAGCCCGGGCCCGTGGTGGGCGCGCTACACGATCCACCTGACGATCCTCGGCGGTGTCTTCCTCGCGGTGTTCCTGACCCGGATCACCGGGACCAGGCAGCGGCCGGTGGGTGCGGCGGGATACGTCCGGTGGGCGGTCGCGGTGGCCGTCGGGTTCGGCCTGGCAGGGACCAGCGCCGACTCGGTGTGGAAGACAACCGAACCCGTCCACGTGTCGGCGACGGAGATCGCGCCGCACTACTACACCGTGAACGAGACGATCGACCTGATGCGCCACCGCCGCAAGCAGCAGGACCAGGTCTGGCCGTGGAACACGTTCGGCCATGTGCGGAGCCTGCCCCACGGATCGGTCATCGCGATCACGGACCAGGGACCGGACATCCGGCTGCCGCTCATCGGCCTCAAGATGGAACGCAAGCTTGTCCAGGTCACGGCCACCGACGACCTCAACGCCCTCTACACCGACCTGCGACGCAGCGGTGCGCAGTACCTCGCGCTCGATCCGTCCAACTGGCGGGACGGCGAGATCGCCAAGGCGGTCAACACGGACCCCGCCCGGTTCCACCTGATCAGCGGGAAAGACCCGGTCCGCGTCTACGCCGTCGGGATCTTCTGCTCGAGCCGTTCATAGGGCGCCTGGCCGCCGAGGGCACCGCGCGGGCGGTGGTAGTCGCCGCAGTCCTCCCGCTCTCGGAGCTTATTACGCCATTCCCCTCGTAGCGTGGAGTCGCGACCAGCGGCGACGTCGAAGGCGTTGTTGGCGCCTCCTGGAATCGGCTCTGCCCGCGCCTCCGTGAAAGCGGTCTGTGGGCGCTACTGCTGCCGCACCTCAGCGTGGGCTCCTGCCTCGAGGAGTTCACGTACGGCGCACCTGTAGCGCCACGATGCCCCGCCAGCCCGCGAGCCTGGTCTCCGTCCCCTCCCCTTCGGTCTTCCCCACCCCCGGCCGGGCGCGCCTGCTGCCCTCCCGCTCCACCGGGTACGGTTGGCTACCGGGCCGCCGTCGCGGCCTGCCGCATCGCCCGGGTGGGCCGCGGAGTGCTCCGCCCCCGCAGGTCGCAGCCCTATTCCCGGGCGGGAGACAGGTCTAGCATTCCCGCCACGGTGGTCCCGCCACAGCACCACCAGGGCGCCGAGCAGAGCAGCAGCGCCGTGACCCCGGCGCTGCTGGCCTCCCACCGGCCGGGCCCGCACGGAACGCACCCCCGAGGTTCCCGGGCGCGGCCGTGCTGCGCCTCGCCGCGACCCGGGGGCCGCCAGGTGGCAGGCGTGCGCTGGAGAGACCGGGTGGTTCAGCCGCCCAGCGCTAGCTAGTCCTGCTGGGCCCCCTCGGAACCACCCTCGCTCGCACCACCGACCTTGCCGCCGACGAAGACCACGCTCAGTGCGAGAGCGGCCGCACCGGCGGCTGCCACCACCTTCATCCCTGTCCCCAGGAACTGCTTGCTCTCGCTGTCCTTCTCAGACACTTGCCGCACGTTCCGGTCGAGACGGTCGTGGAGGGCCTCCCGCTGCTCCCAGCTGAGGTCGTCCCGACCGAGGTCGGCCCGCAGGGCGTCCCGCTGGTCCTGCGAAGCCCGGTAGAAGTGCTCCTGGCTGTTCTCGTTGGCCGCGAGCGTGGACTTGTGGGCCTCCTTGACCGCATCGATGTCGGCCTTGCCCAGGTCCTTGAAGGCGGGGAACTGCTCGATGAGCTTGAGCCGCACCCCGGTGGCCATCTCAGGCATCGCGGCCGCGAACTTGAGCACCTTGTTCTTGGACATGCTCCGCCAGGTCTCGATCCCCAACTTCCGTTTGACCGCTGCCTCGTCCGCGCTGCCCATGCCCTGACTCCGTCCGCCGTCCCCTGACGTCTCCCGGATCCTAGCGGTGCCCATCGCCAGGCAGCGGCGCGGTGCCGGGGGAGCCGGAGTACTGCCGGGCGACCCCGGGCGAGGCCTTGCCGTCCTTGGGGAACCCGGTTGTCGTCCACGGCCGACAACTCGGCCCGCACCGCCCGCCGCGCCAGGCGGGTCCGCATGTCCTCGACCGGCCAGGTCGAGGACAGAAAAGCAGCGTGCAGCGCTGCGCATCCGCTCGGCCAGCACCAGGACGGCGGTGCGCACCTGCTCCACCGACTCGCGCAGCGCACCGGTCAGCTGCCGCGCCCTACAGGTGCGGGCCGCCGACCCCCGCCACCCCGGCCTGCCACGGCGGGTGCCGGGCGTGGACGTCGTACGTCGACCTGGGTGCCAGCGCCTGGCGCCTGTTCTGGACCTACGACCACCTCGACGCCGACGGTCACCAGGGCGACGCCGAGAGGGATGGCACGGTCACCGTGTTGATGGTCGGTCCGCACCTGTAGCGCCAGGACGCCCCGCCGACCCGGGCCCGGCGTGGCGCCGGGCACAGCCGACAGAGAGAAGGGGGACTGGGGATGAGCGCCCAGCCCGCCGAACACGGGCCCGGCGGCGGCCGTCTCGGTCTGCCGCCGATGGACACGCTGCAGGAACTGCGCGCCGCGCTGCGAGCCAGCCACGGCTTCCCCGGCGACGCCGAGCGCCTGGACACCGAGCTCGCCGCCCAGTTGCTGCGCCGCGTGCCGGCTGACCGGCACGACCAGGTCCGAGCATGACGAACGCCCCGCACCAGACCGGTACGGGGCGTCGTGCTGCGAACGTCAGGCGGGGCGGATGTGCTCGGCCTGGGGGCCCTTCTGGCCCTGGGTGACGTCGAAGGTCACCTTCTGGCCCTCCTGGAGCTCACGGAAGCCCTGCGAGTCGATGTTGGAGTAGTGGGCGAAGACGTCCGGGCCGCCGCCGTCCTGCTCGATGAAACCGAAGCCCTTCTCGGCGTTGAACCACTTCACGGTGCCGGTGGCCATGCTGCTGCTCCCTGGTCGGGGACGAGATACGCGCTGGTGCGTACCCCTGGGGTTGAGGTGATCGCCCTGGTCCTCCGACTGCCGGTGCTGCGGTACTTCGGATCCACGACTGCTAACTCAGACGGTACCCACGACAGCAGAGATCATGCAGCTGCTCCCCCGGGCCGGCGCAGGGACGTGTTCTGGCTGCCGTCCTCGCGGACGAAGCCCGTCAGCGCGACGAGCTGCGTGCGTTCCTGGAACAGTGGTGAACCCGGCGCCGACGGGCTGGGACGGCTGGGGCTCATGCCTTCGGCGTGCAAGGCCACCCGGACCTGCGCAACGAGTTCTACGAGCACGTCCAGCAGCGCGGTGCCGTCCTGGACACCGAAGCCCGCTTGCGGGCCACGATCGCCAAGCTGAAGAAGACCGTCGCCGCGAAGAACAAGGAGCTCAGCCAGCTCCGGGTCGACGTTCCCGCCATGGTCCGCGTGGTCAACCAGCTCACTATGGAGAACCAGAGCCTGCGCGACGAACTCACGACCGATGGCCCCAACGTCGTGCCGTTCAAACGGCGCCCGCCCCGGTAGCGAACACCTGGGTCCAGGGAGGCCGAACGCGGTGGGCGCCTTTCGGACGAGGAGAGGTCACGAGCCGAGCCGGCCGAACCCAGGAGCTATCCGCATCGCCTCATCGTGCGACGGACCCGCGAGCGTTACGCCGCCGTCCAGCACCTCCTGCGGCACCGCATCCTGCACACTCGCTGACGACATCACCATCCGTCCATATTCACGCTTCCGGAGGCAGGGCCCAAGTTCACGTCCTACTTCGGTCAGGGGGCCTTGCCGAGGAAGAGAACATTCGGGGCCATCTTTTGGGAACCCCATACCTGTGCGGGCAAGTAACCGCTGGTGTCCATGCCGATGCAGTCGTACGGCTTGAAAATGGAATAATTCTCCCCTTGAGCGCCGTCGAGATATCCGTGGACCAAGCGCCAGCCGAAGTCTCCGACGTCGAGGAGGGTGAACCAGTTGTGGGTGGGTGCCACCTTGGATTGGACCGCTGGCGCGCGATCACCGGCGCCCACCTGGTCGCCGTGGTCCGCGCCGGCGGCAGGTTCGAGAACAGCGCCCTGGTCGAGCGCACCGAGGTGGCGGCGTGACCGAGCTCCTCAGCCCTGGCAGCCACACAGCCGAGGTGGAACTGCAGATCGACCAGGTCACCATCGTGAACTCGGCTGAGGCCATGGCCACGGTGCGCTGCATCCTCGGCCCGGTCCGTCGCGGCGCCCGCTTCGACCACATCCGCGACTCGGCAGAAGCCATCGACCTGGAGCTGACGCAGATCCTCGCCTACTTCGGACGATCCGTCGACGAACTCGACCCCGTCCACACCGGGCTGGCGACTCTCCGGGGCACAGGAGTACAACTCCTGACCTCGGCTGCCCCGCACTCCGGCTGGCAGGCCATCCGGGGAACCAACCCGCGGCCATGACCAAGCCATCCACAGGTATTGACTATTGCTCGGGTTGAGCTCTGCCAACTCAGACGAGAGTTGAGACTCAGGCCCTGGTAGCGGCTGGCGGTGACCCGGCCGCCGTAATCGATGTACATCCCGCTGGGGGAATGGTCCAGGTAGGGTCCGTCAAACTGCCAGGTCAAGGTCGAACCGTCGTTCCAGGTCAGAATCTCGGTGCCCGACCCGAGGGAGTCCGACCCGTGAGGGCCGCCACAGGAGATGCCGGTGAAGCTGCCGGTGAACGAGGTCAGACCCTCGGCGGTGGACCCCGAACAGTTTCCGCCCACCTCGGCGTGGGTGACGACCTCGTCCTTCGGAACGTCATCCAGCCCGGGAAAGAACGTGCCGGTATCGACGCCGTCATCGCATGTCACCCCCGGTTCCGCGGCGTCCGCGCTGGTGGCGGCAGCGGGAAGAGTGAAGGCGACCGTGGCGAGAAGTACCGCAGCGACCGTGGCCCTACGCGCAGCAGGCATGAACGTCCATCCTTCGGGTGAGAGGTGTCGGGCGGCCGGCGCCACCTGCTGCCAGCCACGAAAGCACCGCGCCTACCGGACCACATCCGGCACGAACCATCCGGCCTACCCCCTCCAAGCCCTCCCTGACGTGGGTCTCACCCGGTGAGCACACGCCCGCTCAAAGGACGTCTGGCCCTGCCGGTCGCGGTCCCGGGCTCGCACTGGGCGTTGGCGGAGTCTCGGCGAGCCTGGCCGGTGGCGAACCACTCTGTCCGGCGTCACTGGACCCTGACCGTTCGCCACTGAGCGTTGACGACCGGTAGTTTCCTGCCACTGGAGTTTGGCAGGGTGGGACTCGGCGGCTTGGAGGAGAGGGGACTCGCTATGAAGGCGGTAGATGATGACGAGGCCGCTGCGGCCCTGACGTACCTCGCTGTGATTCAGATTCGCGCTATGGCCCGGCGGCGACAGCCCTTCTACCAGTGGATGGGCGATGACTATGTCGTCTGCATCGGGTGGCTTGCCGACCTCGTGCACAACCTGGCAGGGCCTCGTGGGCGAACGAGGCTGTGGAGGCTCCGCCGGAAGCGGCGCCGCTGTATGGAATACACCTGGGCAGTGGCAGGGGAGACTGGCCGGAAGTGGATCATCGACAGTTTGGAGGCGGAAGGACTCGTGTGGGAACCGCCGTCGGACACGTGCCTCCCACGTGAGCGCGACAACCGCGCGTGAGAGCACGTCGTGCCCCAAACGGGATGCGGTCAAACTCACCCGGGGACGACACCGATGGCGCCAGTCAAGAAATGCCATGATCCCTGAGCTTGGCATCCCCGATCCGTCTCATGAAACCTGGCGAGCTGTTGAGCGGCGCGGAAGAGTGCAGTCGGCAGCCCGCTGACCTGCGGACTGCACTGTTTCGTGCGGTGGGCCGGGTGCCGTCGACCGCGCGGAAGGGCGCAAGCCGATGAGCAAGGTTCGACCCGCGCTGGCGGACGGGCGGTCCGCTGATGAGGCGGAAAGTCCGTTGACCAGCGGAGACGTTGGCGAAAGTCCAGCCGACTGCACTCTTCCGCGCGGCACTGAACTACCTACTGCACTGTTCCCTGCGGTACTGCACTCTTTGGTGCCGCTCGACACGAGCCTCAGCCCAGCACAAGCGCCACCGCCATGATCAGTGAGACTGGGCAGGCACGACCAGGCGACGGGACGCGCCATGCACGGACCCACGGCGCAGGTGAGGGCAGCAGCAGTCACACCCCACGGTCCCGAACCGGATAGAGCCTGACGTGCAAAACCCGCACCTCCCACCACGGATCGTCCGGAGCGGACACCAGCGCGGTCACCAGCTCCCGCTTGTTCGGAGCGGGCAGCACCAACAGACCCAGGTCCTTTGCGGTGCGGGCCTGCACGCACCCCGGGCGCTCCAGCCGGTCGGGGCCGGCCTTCTCCCGCAGCTCCAGCTTCGAGCCCTCCTTACCGCCGATCGAGCCCCGGCACGTCCAGCACGGGCGCAGCGCGGCGTTGGCCGTGCGGACGGCTTCCAGCTGCTCGAAGTCCGTCTGGTCTGTAGACGTCATGGAATCGCCCGATCAGCAGCGGAACGGCATCCTCCGGCTTGTTGCTGCTGACGCTGTGTCATGGCTCAGGGCAAGCCGTACCCCAGCGACCTGTCCGACGCCCGATGGGCCCTGATCGAGCCGACTCTGACGGCCTGGAGAAAGGCCCGGCTCGACCGCAGGCCCACCGGACAGCCGGCGAAAGTCGACCTGCGCGACGTCTTCAACGCGATCCTCTACGTCAACCGAACCGGAATCCCCTGGAAATACCTTCCACACGACTTCCCCAACCACGGCACCGTCTACGCCTACTATGCCGCGTGGCGCGACGAGGGAATCTTCGCCCAGCTGAACTACGATCTCACCGGATTGGCCCGGGTGAAGGAAGGCCGCAAGCCTGAGCCGACTGCCTCGGTGATCGACACCCAGAGTGTGAAGACCTCCACCAATGTGCCCGTGACCAGCCAGGGAACCGACGCCGCGAAGAAGATCGTCGGTCGGAAGCGGGGGATCCTCACTGACACGATCGGCCTGATCCTCGCCGTGGTCGTCACTGCCGCGAGCCTGTCCGAGAACGCCGTGGGAATACAGCTCCTTGATCAGGCCAAGAAGACCTGTCCGAGCATCTCCAAGAGTTGGGTCGACACCGGCTTCAAGAACGCCATGGTCGAGCATGGAGCCGGCCTCGGAATCGACGTCGAAGTCGTCCACCGGAAGTCCGACATCCCTGGATTCCATGTTGCGAAAAGGCGGTTGGTGGTCGAACGGAGTCTCGGGTGGATCATGCTGCGGCGGCGCCTCGCCCGCGACTGCGAGACCCTCCCGGCCAGCTCCGAGGCCATGATCCACGTCGCCTCGATCGACAACCTCACCAAGCGCATAGCGGACGAAAGCACACCAACCTGGCGAGGAACCTACTAGGGCATAAGGTGCAATTAGCCCACACTAAACGCCCACTGAGGCCCGATCCGGTGTGCCGCCCGGAGACTACCGTCGTGCGGGTTCGCGCCGCCGTCTCCACCGCGTCGGCCCGCTGAATCCGGCGGCGGAACCGGAGAGCAGAACCTCCTCCGAGTCCCTGCGCCTGCCAGGGCAATCCCTGGACTGAAGGCCTGGAGGCCGTCACCCCGCGGGGTGACGGCCTCCAGTGCCTTCTTGGGGCCTTGGCAGGTTAACGCGCGCCTCGGACAGCAGCCCCGTCCGCGCGTCTTCTGGCTCCTGCCTCACGGCCGTGACCAGTAATCCGGCGGCCTCTCGGCCGTCCGCGCCAGCGATCGGCGCGAGGCAGGTTCGGGCGGCGAGGCGGCGGCCCGTCAGAGGGGAATGATGCGGGTGAGGTGTACGAGGTGGCTGTGAGTGTCGATGACGTACTCGGCCAGGCCGCGGCCGTGGGGGATCGGGAGTCGACGCCAGTCGCCGGCGCTGTCGCGGGCGCTGCTCTCCGGCAGCCATGGGTTCTCGGCGATCGCGACGATCGCGGAGAACAGGTCGACCGGCAGGCCGGGATCGGACAGGGCGTCCTGGACGGCTTCGGACGGCAGGACCGGCCACAGGCCGTCCGGCTCTTCGTCACTCACCCGGCAGGTCCCCGCCCCGCTCACGGCGCAGCCGTAGGACGTCGGCCATGGTGGTGGTGGGCAGGGTGGCGTTGCGGGCGGCGGCGATGATGCGGTCCTGGTCGGGGTCGGTGTCCATTTCGGCCTCGCACCACCAGCGGTTGAGGACCTGCTCGGCCTGGTCGATGGGGGCCTGGCCGAGTTCGCGGTAGAACTCAATCCGGCGCCCGCCCTGCAGGGGGGCGGTGATGCCGTCGGGGATGCGCGGCACTCGGGGCTGCGGTGGGTGGTGGTGGTACATGGGTTGGAGGCTCATTGGGTTCCTCCTGCCTCTGCCTCTCGGCACCACGGTATCGGGTGCCGGCCGGTCGCAGGGCCGCGCCCGCCATGGTCACTCCCGATCTCCACCGGCTGCGTCCGGGAGTTGGCTGGTCCTGCGAGACTGTCATCATGACCGCCAACCGCCGCAGCCTCGGGCTGCCCGCATTCTCCGAGCCCGCCGCCGACGCTCCCGCGCCTGCCCAGTCCGGCGGGCGCCAGCTGCTGCCAGTGGAGCAGGGCGCGGACTTCCGCCAGCCGCCTGGCGAGACCGCGCCAGCGCCCGCCCCGGCGCGGCGCCCGCTCGCCGCCGGCCTGACCTTCTCCGACCCGGACCGGCAGATTTGACCCGCTCCGACCATTCCACACAGCTCTGACCTGCGCAGGTTTCATAAACCGGACCAAGGACGAGCCGCCTCGAAGCGGTCGCGAATCTATCCAAGGTTGTCGTTCCGGTGACGAGCCAGGGGTGGCGTCCCACACCGGGTTGTCGCTGAGCGCGGTTCGTCCCGCGTGAGCTTGTCGTCCGGGATAGCTACGCTTCCGGTCATGTGGAGACAAGTCGCCCGTGACGTGTTCCCCGACGCCGATTTCAGGGATCCCACCGACGAGGCAGTCCTCGCCGAGGCGGAGCGGAAGCTCGGGGAGGAGCTGCCGGCCGGGCTAAAGCAGTTGTTGCTGGAGAGCAACGGGATCGTCGGGCAGACCGGCGTGGACACCGTCTGGAGCATCGAGCAGATCGTCGAGCAGAACATCTGCTTCCGGTCGGACGGCTCCTTCGCCCAGCTGTACATGCCGTTCGACGCCCTTCTGTTCTTCGGGGACAACGGTGGCGGCGACCAGTTCGCCTTCGTGCGGACGCCACGGAGGCCGGACGTCTTCGTCTGGGAACACGAGACCGACAGCCGCCGCTGGGCGGCCCGTGACCTGCGGGACTACCTTGGACGCTCACTCGCCGAGGGTGGAGACGCCTGGTATCAGTAGTCCCATGCCCGGGTGCCCGCAGACCGGCCGGGAAGGAGGGGGAAAATCGTCTGCATGACGCCGCTTGCTTCCGCCGACAGCCGTTCCGGGTAACCGGCCGCCCGCCTTCCGCGCTCCCTCGGGGAACTGGAAGGGTCGACGGCCGGCCGGGTGGAGCTTCCGCTGCACCTCGCATGGTCGGGCCTTCGCACCTTCGACCTGGAACAGCCGCGGCAGCGAATGGGCCTGTACCGGATCGTGCTGAACGAGGGCATGCGAGAGGACCTTCCACAGCTCCTGGACGCCGGCCTCCTCGTGGCACAGTGGCCGGTGCTGAGGACACTGGTCGGCCCCGCCGTCCGCACGGTGTGGGAGACCGCCTTCACCGAGCTCGCGATCGCAGCCCGCCCCGCCGCGGCGTGAGACTGACCCCGCTCCACCGGCGCCTACTGGCCGACGTCCTCGCCGTCGGCGCCCCCTACCAGCTTGTGCTGACCGACGGCTACGCCGTCCAGGCCCACGGACTGGCCGACCGGCTCAGCCAGGACCTGGACGTCGCGACCGAGCACCCGGCCGCGATGAAAGAGATCGCCGAAGCACTCACCGCAGGCCTGACCGAGCGGGGATGGCAGGTCCACGAGGTCGAGGTCGTCCCCCTGTCGGGCCGCCTGGTCGTCACCGACCCCGAGACCGGCGAGAGCTGCGAGGTCGACGTCCTCAAGGAACACCTCTGGAAGCCCGCCGTCCAACTGGAGTTCGGCCCCGTCCTGCGCGTCGACGTCGTCGTCGGCACCAAGATGCGCGCCCTCGCCGACCGCGGCTACGCCCGTGACCTGATCGACGTCCAGGCCGCCGCCCGCTGGTTCAGCCACCGGGACCTGGAAGACCTCGGACGCCGCCACGCCCGCGACACCTTCGACCTGGCCGAACTGCGTGACCGCCTGGCCGACGCGGACTGGATCGACGACGCCGAGTTCGCCGCGTACGGCCTCGACGGCGACGCGATCGCCGGCCTGCGGACGTGGGCGCAGGAGTGGGTTGGTGACCTGGACCGGCGCCTGGCCGCTGAAGGGGACTACGAGGACGGCTGACAAGGCCGCTTCCCTGGGTGCGGCCCCGGACGGCTACGGTGCCCGGGGCCGGGGCCTCCTCGCGTCGGGGCCGGTGTTCACTCGAGGCCAGGCCGCTACGTCAGGTGGTCGCTCCAGCCGGGGTGGCCGTTGACGCACCGACCCGAATCAGCCGCCGCCGGGCGTCGGCGTGCCGGAGGTGCCTCCGGTGGCGTAGATGTGCCAGTCGCCCGGGCCCGACACACCGCAGAAACCGCCGTTGCTGACTTGGGCCCAGGCCACGACGCTCCAGGTGTCCGGGTCGTGGCTGTGGATGTTGGCTCCGTAGGGAGCCTGGCCGCCGGCAGCCCCGGAGAAAAACCCCTACAGGCCGCCATCGCCGACTACGCTGACATGGCCCTCCAGACCCTGCTCGCCGCCGCCCACGGCGTCCACGACGGCCTGCCCGCCGACCAACTGGACGACGCCGTCACCCGCATGCGGACCGACACCGGCACCCGAATGGCCAAACTCCTCGCCCAGACACTGCGCCTGTGGTCCGAGCGCCCGGCGGACCTGCAGACGATCGACGACATGGCCCACGTGCTGATCAGCGCACTCCTCGTCCTCACCGCCGACGGCGACCAGGAGAACGTGCTGCCGCTGCTCGCGCAACTGCGGGTCGGCGCGCTGGCCTCGGGAACCTGACACGGGAACGGTCGGCTCCGTTCAGCCGCACGGCCGCGCGCCGTCCGCTGTACGGCCCCGGTGCCGCGCTGTACGACAGTGTGATGACCACGGGGGGAGCGCAGACCGACTGGCGACAGGCCGAGGCCCCTCGCGCTCGAATCGGACGCAGTTGGTTAATCCGGGGGCCTGACTACTTCGCCCCGTCGAGCGGTTGCTCGGCGGGGCGAAGTGCTGCGAAGGGTCCCCGTTACGCATTGCAGCCGATCCCGCACCCTACCCGAGGTAGGTCCGCTGCCGCCGACGGATCATCCCGGATGTCCGGGACGGCAGTGGTCTACGTGGCTCGGTCGAGGAGGACCGCCGCTAGCGGGCCTGACCGCAGTGGCCCGTGCCCTCGCGGGGCACGGGCCACCACCTGGACATCAGTCCTGGAACTGCGGGCGGGCCTTCGTGGGTTGCGGCGCCGCAGGCCCCGGAGCCCCTCGATTCTCCGACGCACCCTCACACGCCCCGGCGCGCCGTCGTTCGGCCGTTTATGCCGCGTATATCTCCGCCTGGTTCGATGCCGGTCGGCGAACGGCGTCCCGCGGGAGCCGGTCCAGTTCCCGCGATGTGAGGACGGCATGCTCGAGCACCACAGCCCACCACGGCCGGTACGAAACCCGGTGAAACCACCGTTCCTCACTCGGCCTCGGGCATCGGGTGTGACGGGCGTACTGATCCTGGCCCTGCTCGCCACGCTGGTGCAGTTCCTCCCGGTGCTCACCTCGTCGGCGTCCGCCGCAGTGGCCGACCACTCGGTGGCGACCTGGAACATGCAGCGGAAGAAGAAGAACTGGCAGACCGCGCTGACCTACCTCCTCCCGGGGCGCGAGGCGGTGGCCCTCCAGGAGGTGCCGGACACCGTCACCGCACCGAGGGGCTACGACCTCTACTCGCCGGTGCCCAACGACCCGGTCGACATCGGGACCTTCAGGCGATCCGGAGGGGCGAAGAACAACACGTACTCCGTGTACAAGCACGAGTGGACGGTCACGGGCCGTCCCGCCCCGGACGCGGACACCGTCTACATCTACTACCTCAACACCAACAGCACCGGCACGAACATCGCGTTCATGACCCACGCGAACCTGGACGTCCGCGACGGGCAGGGGCAGGTCGACGTCATCGGCTGGCGGGACGACTTCGACGTTCCCGGCAAGTATCCGAAGCCCATGCTGGGGCTCAAGCTCGGTGACACCTGGTTCTACAGCGCGCACATGCTCACGGACGGTGGCGACGATGCCGTCGACCAGCTCACGGCGGTCGACGCGGCGAGGCCGGGGCAGAAGTGGGCGGTCATGGGCGATTTCAACCGCAAGCCGGCGACTCTGGCCGGGGCGCTCGCGGCGCACCCCGGGTAGCGCGCGATAAGGAGCCGTCAGGACACCCGGCCGACAAGCCCGGTACGGGAACGCGAACTGGACTACATGGTCGCGAGTGACCCGACGGGCATAGCCCAGGAGTACACCGGCTTCGTCCAGGGATACTTCAACGACACCCAGTCCGACCACCTGCCCGTCGGGTTCCGGCTGGAACCGAATCCCCAGGACCGTCAGAACGGGCGGGACCACTGTCCGCAGGGCCTTCCGCCGCTCCCCCGCGTCGCGGCCGTACCGGCCGCCGCCACCACCGCGGCCGACACCACCACCGCGCAGACACCCGCGAGCGCCGACCCGTCGGCACCACAGCACGGCAGGACCTCGCTCCTCACCTCGGCCTCCGGCAACCTGGTCGCCGACGTGACGGGCGGTTCACCGGCCGCCGGCACGGGGGTGCGCGCGGCCGCACCCGCCTGTGCCCCGCAGCAGAACTGGGCGACCTGGCAGAAGTCCGACGACACCTGGGTGATCGAGACCGGACTGACCAACGGCACCACCGCCGCAGGGCAGGGCAGCGTGCTCGGCCTCCCCACGTACGGCGACCAGGTGGCGATCCGCCCGATCGAGAACGACGCCACCGGAAAGCCCGACGGCAGTCCGGGCCAGCGCTGGCGGTTCGCCCCGGCCGACGTGGACGGCTGGTACCAGATCACCGCCGCGTCCACCGGGGCCTGCCTCACCGCCTCGACGGACGGGGCCGGCCTGGCCACGAAGGACTGCGACGGGTCCGACCGGCAGCGGTGGCGGCTGTCCATGCCCTGCTACGGGCCCGGTCACGCCGTTCCGGGATTCCCGGACACTCCGTGGCCGACCGTGGCGGACCACCCCGAGCTGACCTGGCCGTCCCTGCCCGCGCATCCGGCCATCGCCTGGCCGTCCGTCCCCGGCTACCCGAACATCCCCATGCCCGGCCACCCCGATCTGCCGGAGATCCGCTGGCCCGGGTTCCCGACCGTGCCGAGCCTGCCGTGGCCGACGATCGGCGGCCACCCCGAGGCCACCTGGCCTTCCGTGCCGGGTTTCCCGACCGTCCCCTGGCCCACGATGCCCGGACACGCCGACGTCCCGTGGCCGGTGCTGCCACTGCCCGGCAACGGGAACGACGACGGCACCGCCCTGGTCCCCGGCCTCCCGGCGGTCACCGACCCGGCGATCCCGGACCACCCGGGCCTCGCCTGGCCGACCGTCCCCGGGTTCCCGCAGGTCAAGTGGCCCTCCGTCCCCGGCAATCCGACCGTTCCGTTCCCCGGCCACCCCGCCATGCCCACCGTCACGTGGCCGGGCGCGCCGTCGTTCCCGTCCGTCCCGTGGCCCCAGCTGCCGGACCAGCCCTCCTGGAGCTGGCCGTCGATCCCGGGCTTCCCGACGATCCCGTGGCCGTCGCTGCCCGGTCTGCCGAACGTGCCGTGGCCGACCACCTCGGGCTTCCCGAACGACCCCGCCGCGTCCGCCAATCCGCCCAAGGCCCCGGAACAGCCGAACAAGTGCGAGCCGGCGGACACCAACCAACCGGCCGCCGACGACGACGCCCCGCCCGGCCCCGGCGATCCCAACCCCGGTGGCGGTGGCACACCCGGCGGCGGCCCGTCCGTGCCCGCCCTCCCCGCCATCGGCCTGCCCGGCTTCCCGCCGCTGCCCAGCCTGCCCTCCTGGGGAGGCACCCCCGGCGGGCCGAGCTGGCCCAGCGGACCCGGCGGCGGTACGCGGCCGGAGCCGACCCAGGGGATCAGCATCGTCTCCGCCGCCGACGCCCAACTGGTGCCGGACGTACGCGGCGGCGTGCCCGCCGTGGGCACGCCCGTCCAGGCGTGGCAACCCAACTCGACCGACTCCCAGCGCTGGGCGTTCTGGGACCGGGGCAACGGCAACTGGCTGATCGAGTCCCGGCTCACCTACGGCGGCAACCGCCCGGAGGAGCGGCTGGTCCTCGGGCAGGACACCGCCTCCCACCGCACCGAGCTCCAGGCGGTGGCGGCGGACCGGACGAACCAGCTCTGGAAGTTCGCCGACGCCGGGAACGGCTGGTCGACGATCACCAACGGTGACGGCGGCGGCTGCCTGACCCTGTCCGCGTCCGGCCAGCCGCTGACGGTCGGCACCTGCGACGGCTCCGACCGCCAGAAGTTCCGCCTGACCGGCCCCACCGGCAGTGACGGCGGCGGTGACGCCGGCTCGGTGCCCGTCTACTCGGCGTTCCCGGGCAAGTGCCTGGACGTCACCGGAGGCAACACGGCCGACAAGACCCCGATCGACCTGTACGACTGCAACAACACCCGCTCCCAGCGCTGGACGCCGTCCGCGAGCAGCGGCGTCTTCACCCTGAAGGCGTTCGACAAGTGCCTGGACGTGGCCGGGGGCCTCACCAACCGCGGCACCCGGGTCGGCCTGTACACCTGCAACGGCACCCCTGCCCAGAACTGGCAGCAGGGCGACAACAGTTCACTCGTCAACCCCGCCTCGGGCAGGTGCCTGGACGTCACCGACGGCAACTCCGCGAACGGCACCGCCCTGCAGATCTGGGACTGCAACGCGACCGACTCGCAGCGCTGGGGCCTGGGCAGCGTACCGCCCCGCGCGCCCCAGCAGCCGGCGCCGAAGCCGGGCACCGGCCCGGTGGTCAACCCCGGCGTCGGAGCCGGGCAGGTCTCCACCCTCGTCTCCGGGAACAACGGGATGGTGGCGGACCTGGACGGCGGCACCACCAACTCCGGTACGTCGATCAAGGCGCTCGGCGCGAACGGCAACGACGCGCAACGCTGGGTGTTCTGGGCCACCGCGAACGGGCGGTGGATCATCGAGACCCTGCTCACCGACGGGAAGACGGCGGCGGGCCAGGGCATGGTCATGGACCACGACCCGGGCAACCACCGCACTCACCTGATCCGGACCATGGACGGCAACGCCAACCAGCACTGGGCGTTCCGGGACGCGAGCAACGGCTGGTTCTGGATCACCAGCGACACCGACAACAACTGCCTCACCGCCAACAACCCCGGCGAAGCCCTCGCCATCAGCCCCTGCGACGGCAGCGACCGCCAGAAGTGGCGCCTGGACAACGTGGCCCAGGGGCCGTTCGCTCCCCAGCCGCAGCCGCAGCCGCAGCCGCAGCCGCAGCCGCAGCCGCAGCCGCAGCCGCAGCCCGGCGGCGGATCCTCCGGCGGGTCGCCCGGCGGTCCGGTGGTCGGTCCGAACATCGGCAGCAGCCAGGTCGCCACGCTCCGGTCGAACAACAACGGGCTGGTCGCCGACCTCGACGGCGCCAACACCGCCTCCGGCACCTCCATCAAGGCACTGGGCGGCAACGGCAACGCCGCCCAGCGGTGGGCGTTCTGGGACGCGGGCAACGGCCAGTGGATCGTCGAGACCCTCCTCACGGACGGCAAGGCCGCGCCGGGCCAGGGCATGGTGATGGACCACAACCCCGGCGTCCACCGCACCCACCTGACGCAGAACCAGCAGGGGAACGCCAACCAGCGCTGGTCCTTCCGCGACGCGGGCAACGGCTGGTACTGGATCGTCAGCGCCACCGACGGTGGCTGCCTCACCGCCAACAACGCCGGTGAGCAGCTCGGGGTGTGGCGGTGCGACGGCTCCGACAAGCAGCGCTGGCGCCTGGACAACGTCCAGAATGGCCCGACCCCCGGTGGTGGCGGCGGCTCCGGAGGCGGCAACACCGGAGGCGGTGGCGGAGGCGGCAACACCGGTGGTGGTGGCCAGCCGTCCTCCGACTGCGCCCTCCAGTCCCCCGGCGCGGAGCGCCAGGGCTCCTGGATGTGGAGGAACTTCACCATCTGCCGCGGCCAGACCTTCGAGGCCACCGGGAACCCGGACCAGTGGACCGTCCTGAAGATGGAGGACAACGGTGAACTGGCGCTCTGGTACACGGAGGTCAACGAACTCGGGCAGGAGCGCCGGGTGAAGGAGTGGAGCGCTCCGGGCAGCGCCGGCTGCGGCACCCGGGCGACCATGCAGACGGACGGCAACTTCGTCGTCTACGGCGTCGGCAACCAGGCCTGCTGGTCCTCCGGCACCGCCGGCTACACCAACGCCTGGCTGGAGATCAACCAGTCGGGAACGCTCTCGATCTGGTGGACCGACCAGAACCTGGCCCAGATCGGACTGGGCGGGCTGCTCACCTGGATCGGCTTGATCCCGCACCTGGAGTGGAGGGCCGGCACCCAGCACAAGATCTCCGTTCCCAACTGCGGCAGGATCAAGTGCTCCTGACGCCGGATCCTGACCGATCGCGCCGCTGACGGCGTCCGGCGAAATCGAAGGCCCGCCCCCATACCTGGCGGTTCCTAACGGTCGTTGCAACACGTGGTCGGTTGTCTAGGCCGCGATGAGTTTAGCCAGACGCTCGGCTGGGGTTTCCCAGCCGAGCGTTTTGCGTGGGCGCCGGTTGAGCTGGTCGGCGACGGCGGCCAGCCGTTCGGGGGTGTGGACCGACAGGTCGGTGCCCTTCGGGAAGTACTGCCGCAGCAGGCCGTTCCTGTGACGCGAGGTCCACCGCCAGCTCGCCCCGCACACCGAGCCCATGCCCGGCACCCGCGACGCGTTCGCCCCGGTCGCCCATCGACCCCGCCACGAGTCAGCTGATCGTCCCCGACATCCGGCGCGGCCGAAGCCACAACCCTGCGGCCGCCACCCAGACCGAGCGCCGCTTCGACCTCGTCGACCTCGATCCGTTCGCGTACACGACCCCCGCCAAGATCCGCGCGCTCGTCGACCACCTGGCCGGGATCGAGGATCAGCTGTGCCTCCTTCGCGCCCAGCCGGGGATGCTCACCTGCGGAGCCATGCCCGAGTACCTGTTCCGCCGCACCGGCGGCGTCATCGGCCTGCTACGGCGACTGATCGAGGACGGCTGCACCGAGGCGATGGCCCGCGGCCAGGAGCGGCTGACCACCGAGCTGCTGGACGGCGCCGTCATCCGACCCGAGCAACTCGGCGATCTCGACGCCCTGGCCGGTGAGGTCCCCGCCATCCCGACCGTCACTCGACCGCAGGTTCTGTCCGTACAGGATCGGTACCCACCCGCAGATGGGGCGCTTGGGCATGACATGGTGTGCGTGAAGTCAACAACCGCCACCATCCCTCAAGGAAGAGGTTCTACATGAGCAGCGACGTGAAGTCATCTGAGAACCCGGAGAACACCGAGAGCCCGGAGGCCACGGAGGCTGCCGAGGCCCCCGCGCCAGCCACCCAGGACGACGTCAAGGCCCGGTTCCTCGCCGCTCTGGAGCGCAAGCACGGCGCCAAGTCCGATAGCGCGGCCGGCGGCCCGAGTGGCGACTCGAAGATCCACGGCGCTCACGGCGCGGTGGGCGGCAAGCGCAACTTCCGCCGCAAGAGCGGTGGTTGATGAGTCCGGTTCACGCCGGTGGCCGCCAGGCCTGGTCCTGACCGGGCGGCCGTAGCTGTACGCGACAGGCAAGGTCTTCGTTCGAGTGCGCCGGGTGCGGGGCCTTGCCTGCCGGGGATCGGCAGGGCACGTGGAGAAGGCGGCGCCGGGTGCCGGCCCCGGAGGCCGTCCCGCCGAGCACCGCCGCCCTCCTCTACAGCGCCGCCATCCTGGTGACGGGCACGTCCCTGTGCCTCGCCGCCCTGGTCCCGGCCACCGCACCCGCCGCCCTCGCCCTGCTGCTCCGCGCCGCCCGACACCTGGGGCCCGGGCACGACGCACTCGAGCGTCTGGACAGCGTGACCGTGCTGTTCCTGCTCGGCGCTCGGCCAGTACGAGCGGTTCCTGCGCCAGCCCGGCCGCTGGCTCTACGTGCCGTTGGCGGATTGCCCGTGCCACGATGTGCTTGGGGGCCGGGACAATGTGCAAGCCATGCTCGATGCACTGCCGTCGGCTGCACGCCGTGAACTGAGCCAGATCGTGGCCAGGCTCGACGCAGAGTTCGAGCGTCGCACCTTGCCGGATCCGTATGCGTCCCGATGGTTGACCAGCCCTTGGTGGGACTCGCCGAGCTGCCCCTGGTGGCACCGGCGGTTGACCAAGCCGTAGGCGATTCCGCGAGGCATCGGCCGCTCCCCGCCGCGGGCGGAAGGCCTTCAGCGGCGGGGATGGACGCACGAGAGCAGACTCGCTTGGCGGGGTTCATGGAAGTGACTACTCCGGTGCCGATCACGGTCAACCGACCCAATACGGCTGGTCAACGCGACACTATGTGGTTGACCAGCCGTATTGCTGCTTGGGAACGCTTCCAGCCCTCCGAGCATGCGAGAGGCCGGAAGCGTCGTTGCTAGTCAGGCGGGGTTCGTGGGGCGGGCCAGAGGGAGGGGCGGGTGGCGCCGGCAGGTGTGGGTGTTCAGAGGTCGGCGCGCAGAGCGGGAAGATAGCCGTTTGCCTGGCCGGCGGCGTTGGGGTGGTACGAGCCGGAATTGAGAATGAGGCCGTTGAGGAACGGAGCCGCGTCGCAGAGCTCGTGGCCGGCGAACGGGGTGGCCACGTCCTGGTAGACGAATCCGGCGCACTTGGCGACCTCGCCCTCGATGACGCTGTTGAGCGTGTCGGCCCCTCGGTTGAGCGCGGCACGCTTGGTGGCGCCCATACCGGCGCAGAGGCTGGGGCTGGCCGGGTTGAAGAACCGCGGGTAGCCGGTGACCACGACACGGGCACCGGACGCACGCTCCCGTACCGCGCTGTACACGGCGTCGAGGCGGGCCGGCAGCTGAGTGCGGGCGGTCTGTTCGGCCGTGTCGACGGCGCCGACGCAGGTGTTGTCGCCGCCGAACTGGCAGCTCCGCATGACGTCCTTGAAGTCGACGTCGTTGCCGCCGACGGTCAAGCTGACCAGGGTGGTGGTCGGGCTGAGCGGGGCGAGCTGGGTGGCCGGGACGTCGGTGGTGACGGCTCCGCCGCACGCCTGGAAGCTGAATGAGGCCGGTGCCGTCTGCTGGGCGAACAGGGAGGGGTAGGCGGCCGCGCTGCGGTGGCAGGTGTCGTCGAGATAGCTGTCCACGACGAACCGGTGCCCGCGGCGTAGGAGTCGCCAGGATGGTGGAGGTGGAGCTGGGGCCGGTGGCGACGCGCAGTCCGTCTGCGGGGGCCTGCTTGAGCTGGGCGGGCGTCTCGGCTCAGATCAGGTCGGTGTCGCCGGAGCGCAGCGACTGGTAGCGGCTGTCGGCGTCGGGCAGCACCCGGTAGACGATCTTGTCGGCGTGGCCCTTGTCGCCCTAGTAGGAGGGGTTGCGGGTGACGGTCACCGAGACGCCCGGCTGGACGCTCTCCACGGTGTACGGGCCGGAGCCGACTGCGGGTGCGTCGCCGGCTGGGGCCTGGGAGACGTAGCCGAGGGAGCGGGTGAACAGGTTGGGGAAGGCCGCGTTCGGAGTCTTGAGGGCGAAGACGACACTGGTCGGGCTGTTCACCGTCATGCCGCCGATGGTGGCGGGGCGTCCAGCGGCTTGCCGTCGCTGAACTTCACGCCTTCGCGCAGCTCCAGGGTCCAGGCAGTGGCGTCCGCGTTGGAGGTGAAGGCCTTGGCCAGATACGGCTTGACGGCGCCGTTGTCGCCGTTGACCATCAGCGGGTCGTACAGCGCGTTGGCGAGGACCAGCACGGGGAGCGAGGTCAGCGTGCCGTCGGCCGGGTCGAGCTTGGCGAACGGGCGGTCGGGCTGGGCGCCGTTGAGGTGGACGGCGCCGTCGTGGCGGTAGTAGGCCGCGACGGGTGCGCCCCGGCGGGCCGCGGACTGGTCGAAGCCGTAGTAGTTCGGGATCGGCAGGGTGAGGCTGTGGCCGGTGGCCGCGAGGTGACCGATGGTCAGGCTGACGGCTTCGGTGCCGCCCTGGACGAAGGTGATGTCCTGGCGGGTCAGAGGAATTCCGAGCCGGGCCGAGGTGAGTTCGGCGAAGGCCGCCTTGGCTCCTCCGTTGAAGGGATCGGAGTAGCGGGACAGGCTGCTGCGGGCGGCGAGGTTGTGCAGCAGCACGCCGAGGTGGCGTCCGAGATCGGGCGAGGGCGGGTAGAAGTTGCAGCCTTCGCCGATCTCGAACGCGTCCTGGGGGGATCCGGCGCGCAGGCGGGCGAACGCGGTGAGGCACTCGGCCTGGGCCGGTGCGGGGTTGGTCTGGTGCATGCCCGGCTTTCGCGCGCCTGGTCCGGGGCGCTGGCCGGGCGTCTGCGTTGCAGACGGTGGGAGACCAGCCGATCGGGCGGGTGACGCGGGGACGTTCGGCTGGGGCGGGCGGGATTTCCCAGCGCAGTCCCCGGTCTTCGCCATGGTGTTCGAGGACGAGGCGAGCCGCGGCGGGCAGGTCCGGTATGGCGCGGGGGCTGGGGCGCTGGACCCAGATGGCGTTGATGCCGGCGGCTTGGGCTCCGGCGATGTCCGCGTGGGGGTTGTCGCCGACCATCCACAGCGGGCCGGGGCCGGCCGCCAGCCGGGCGAGGCGGAATGTCTCCGGGTGGGGCTTCTCGTGGCCGGTGGCGGCCGAGTTGATGGTGGCCGTCAGCCTTGGGGTGACGCCGAGGGCGTGGAGGATGGCGGGCAGCTCGGGGACGTGGTTCGACACGACGATGTGCTGCCACCCGGCGGACCGGAGCACCCCGGTCCGACGCTATGACAGAATTCCTGGCTGTGACCATTCGATTACTGCTCGCAGACGACCAGGAGATGGTCCGCCGCGGAATGCGGCGGATCCTTGAGAACC
>NZ_JBFBHW010000070.1:0-39875 GCF_040685395.1 Kitasatospora sp. NPDC088779
CGCAGCCGCTGTTCGGCCGCCTCCCGCACCGCCGCGAGCAGCGGCGGGCACGGCGACCGGCGATACCCGAACTCACCGCCGGGCGGCTCCCAGGCCAGCACCGGCACGAGTTCGGCGCCACGGCTGCGGGCTTCCGCCACGCCGCGGTGCAGGGCGGCGAGGCTGCCGAGCGATCCGCTGACCCCGACCACCACCCTGCCGCCGCCGCTGCCCTCGTGCCGTCCGTCGCCGTGCATGATCCGTCCTCGCGCCGTCGTTGCGTGCCTGGTCCGTCGCCCTCCACCCAACCGCCGTGCCCGCCGCGCCCCGCCCGCCCTTGACGCTTTCCTGACGCCCGGGGCCGCCTTCCCGACGCACTCCATACGCGCGCTCCCCGCGGAGCGGGCCGGCCCAGCAGGAGGGCCCTTCCTCCCGGCACACGGCGGTGAGCGCAACGTTCGGCGGTGTCCTCACGGCGGTGGGGGCCGGTGGCTTCGCGGTCGTTCCGGTGGATCGCCGACCCCTTGAGCGGCAGCGGTGGTGACGTGCCAGCTGACGGGGAGGGTGAGCGGTGACTTGCTCGGGGATTCGTCGTCCCAGGCGGGTTCCTGTCCTTCGGCGAGGCGCAGTCGCGGGAAGCGGTCGAGCAGGGCTTCCAGTCCCACGGCCATCTGGGCCCGGGCCAGGTGCGCGCCGATGCAGTTGTGTGCACCCCGGCCGAAGGCGAGGTGCGGGTTCTCCGCCCGGCACAGGTCGAGCCGGTCGGCGTCGGTGAACACCCGCTCGTCGCGGTTGGCCGAGGCGAGGACGGGCAGAACGGCGTCGCCCGCGCGGATCCTGCGGCCGTGCAACTCGATGTCCTCGACGGCCTGGAGGACCACGACGCCGTTCATGACCGGTACGTACCGCAGGAGTTCCTCCACCGCGCCGGGTATGAGGCCGCGGTCGTCGCGGAGCCGGGCGTACCGGTCGGGCGCGGCCAGCAGGGCCACCACGGCGTCGGCCAGGAACATGGTGCTCGTGCGGTAGCCGGCGACCAGCATCGAGAGCCCGAAGGTCACCACGCTCTCCCCGTCCAGGGTGCCGGGCCCGCACGCGTGGACCAGCCCGGTGAGGACGTCGTCGGCGGGCTCGCGCCGCTTGCGGTCGAGCAGTGACGCGATGTACTCGCGCAGTTCGGAGGTGACCTCGCGGCCCTCGTCCAGGGTGACCATCGCCCCGAGGGCGGCGTCCGCCCTGGGCAGGAAGTACTCGCGGTCCTCGTAGGGGATGCCCACCAGCTCGCACATGGCCAGCAGCGGGAAGGGCTCCAGGAAGCCGCCGACCAGGTCGCCGGGCTGCCCGGCGGCCGTGAAGTCGTCCAGCAGCCCATCGGCCGACCGGCGCAGTCGCGGCAGCCGGCGCCGGACGGAACGGACGCTGAACGGCTCGGCCAGAGCGCGGCGCAGGGCCTCGTGGCGGGGGCCGTTCAGTTCCATCATCGTGATCAGGCCCGGCTCGTCGTCGTCGGCGGCCCGGTCAGGTCGGGGCGGCCAGTCGTTGATGGTCGGCCGGATCAGCCGGGGGTCCGCGATCAGGTCCCGGACGTCCTCGTAGCGGGTGGCGTACCAGGCGGTGGCGCCGATCGGCAGCCGGACCTCCGTGAGCGGGCACTCCCGGCGCAGCCACCCGTACTGCGTGGGCGGGCCCATGGTGCCCGGCGGCGGGAGGGGCAGGTCGATGGCGGGCAGGTTGATGGCGGGCGGGTCGGCGGCGGGTTGCGGCGGTGAGCTGCTCACTGGCGGTGCTCCCTGGTCGCGTACGAGGTGGTCGCGTACGAGGTGGTCGCGTGGGAGGTGGTCGCGTGCGAGGTGATCGCGTGCGAGGTGGCCGGTCGGGTCTCACCAGCTGACCGGTAGGGTCAGCGGTGACTTGGTCACGGATTCGTCGTCCCAGGCGGGTTCCTGTCCTTCGGCGAGGCGCAGCCGCGGGAAGTGGTCGAGCAACGCCTCGACTCCCGCGGACAGTTCGGCGCGGGCCAGGTGGGCGCCGAGGCAGTTGTGGGCTCCTCGTCCGAAGGCGAGGTGGCCCCCGCGGCCTGTGGTCGTGCCGGCCCGGTCCAGGTCGAGCCGGTCGGCGTCGGCGAACACCCGCTCGTCGCGGTTGGCGGAGGCCGGTACGGGGATGACGGCGTCGCCCTCGCGGATCGTCCGCCCGTGCAGTTCGATGTCCTCGGTCGCCAGGAGGATCACGGTGCCGTTCATCACCGGCATGTAGCGCAGGAACTCCTCCACCGCGCCGGGCATCAGCTCCCGGTCGTCGCGCAGGCGGGCCCACAGGCCCGGCCGGTCGAGCAGGGTGTGCACGGTGTCGGCCAGGAAGAAGCTGCTGATGCCGAAGCCGACGGTGAGCATGGACAGCCCGAAGGCCATCACGTCGTCGTGGGTCAGCTCGCCGTCGTCGCACCGGCGGACCAGCCGGGTCAGGACGTCGTCGCCGGGCCGGTCCCGCTTCCGGGCGATCAGTGCGGCGACGTACTCGCGCAGCAGGCCGGTGACCCGGCGCCCCTCCTGCGAGGTCACCATGCCGCCGAGGGCCGCGTCCAGCACCGGGAGGAACCGGTCCCGGTCCTCGAAGGGGATGCCGACCAGGTCGCAGAGCACGAGCAGGGGGAAGGGGTCGGTGAAGCCGGCGACCAGGTCGCCGGGCGGGCCGTCGTCCTCGAACGCCCGCAGCAGTCGCCCGGCCAGCCCGCGGATGCGCGGCAGGTGGTCGCGCACGGCCCGGGAGCTGAACGGCTCGGCCAGCGCCCGGCGCAGGGCCGCGTGCCGGGGGCCGTCGAGCTCGGCGATCGTGACCAGGCGCGGCCCGTCGTCCGCGGGTTGCCCGGGACGCGGCGGCCAGTCGTTGATGGTCGGCCTGATCAGCCGGGGGTCCGCGAAGAGCATCCGGACGTCCTCGTGCCGGGTGGCGTACCAGGCGGTCGCGTCCATCGGCAGCCTGACCCTGGCCAGGGGGCAGTTCTCGCGCAGCCGCGCGGACTCCTCGGGCGGCCCCATGGTGCCCGGCGGCGGGAGCGGGAAGTCCAGGACGTCCGGCTCGGCGCCGGGCCCCCGCGCACCGGGCGGCCGTGCGCTCATGAGTGCGCCCCTTCCGGGTGGCGGGGGCAGGTAACCGGTGGTGTAGAAGTACTCCAGGTAGCGGTCCAGCAGCTCCGCGTCGACGGGAGGGCAGTGCAGGCCCGAGGTGGCCAGGTCGTGCTCGACGTTGGCCCGCCCGACGGTCGGGAAGGTGCCCTCGAAGTACATCTCCTTGACGGACATGTCGGCCTGCTTGCAGCGGTCCACGCACAGCGAGACGAACGGGGCCGTGGGGCTCGTGGGGTGCTGCGCGACGTGGCGGACGAGCTCGCCCACCCACTCCTCGTAGGGGAGCCGGGAGATCCGGTGGCCGGCCCTGTCCATCCGGTCGAGCATGTCGCACAGGCTCGCGGCGCGGGGGTTGGTCATGTGGTAGGTCCGGCGCGTGGCGCGGTGGGTGGTGGCGATGTGCACCAGGGCGTCGGAGAGGAAGTCCACCGGGACGAAGTCCAGCGGCAGCCGGATGTCGGGGGCGAGCCCGGTCTCGCTGATGGTCTTGAACAGCGAGCAGATCGCGGTGTCGGTGTTGCACGCGCCGGTGTGCCGGTCGCCGGTGATCTCGTACGGACGGTAGACCGCCACCGGCAGGCCCTGGTCCTGGTCCGCGGCGTCGCGCAGCACCTCCTCGGCGACCCACTTGCTCTCGGCGTAGCCCATGGTGAGCCCGTCGGCGTGGTCGAGCGGCAGGTCCTCGTCGACGTGCCGTACGCCGGCGGTTCCGAAGCCGGCGAGCACCGCGATGGTGGAGAGGAAGTGCACCGGCACCCGGCGCCCGGCCGCCAGTCGGATGAGCTCCCTGGTGCCTTCCACGTTGGTGCGGCGCAGCGCGTCGTACGGATAGATGAAGTTGACCTGCGCGGCCGAGTGGATCACCAGGTCGACGGTGTCGGCGAGTTCGTCGGCGCGGCCCGGCTCCAGTCCGAGGCCGGGCTCGGCGAGGTCGGCGGGGAGGCACACGACGCGGTCGGCGGCTTCGGGGGTGGCGAGGCCGAAGCGGGCGAGGTTGCGCATCACCTTCTGCCGGGCGTGGGCGGGGGCCCGGCTTCGCACCGGGCAGCACACCCGGGCGTCGGTGCGGCGCAGTAGCGCGTCCAGAAGGAAGGCGCCGACGAAGCCGGAGGCGCCGGTGAGCAGCACCTCCGCGGGGTGGTGCCAGTCCGGCTCCGGCCCGCGCGGTTGCGGGAGGGTGAAGCCCAGCCGTGCCTCGGCGCGGAAGTCCACCGGGCCCGCGTCGGCGTTCACCCTGCCGGGCGGGCCCTGGACGGCGGCGACGGCGGCGGTGAAGTCCTCCAGTGTCGGGGAGCGCAGCAGGCTGTGGACGAGGGTGCGGCCGTGCCGGGCGTCGAGGCCGAAGGCGGCCAGCGTACGGGTGACGGCCTCGGCTGCCAGCAGGGAGTCGCCGCCGATGTCGAAGAAGCTGTCGCCCGGCGCCGGGTGCACACCCAGCACCACCTGCCAGATCCGGGCCACCGTGTCCTGCGGGCCGGACGCGGTGCCGTTCACCGTCGCCGGGACGGCCGCCTGCCCGGTCGCCGCCAGGCTGCGCAGCCGGGCGCGGTCGACCTTGCCCCCGGCCGTCACCGGGAAGCGCGCGAGTTCCACAAGCCGCGCGGGCACCGCGGGTGCGGGCAGCCAGGCGGCGAGACCGCTGCGGATGCGGTCCAGGGTCAGTGCCTGGCCGGGGCGGGCCGGGGTCACGTACCCGATCAGGGCGTCGCCCTCCCGTTCGACGACGGCCTCGCCCACCGCGTCGTCCGCGCGCAGCCGCGCCTCCACCTCGTCCGGCTCGATGCGGTGCCCGCGCAGTTTGATCTGCCGGTCCACCCGGGCCCGGTACTCCAGTACGCCGTCCGGGCGCCGGACCACGCGGTCACCGGTGCGGTAGAGGCGCGTACCGGGCTCGACGAGGTCGTCGACGAAGCGCTCGGCGGTCAGCCCGGGGTCGCCGAGGTACCCCAGGGCGAGCCCGTCCCCGCCGACGAGGAGCTCGCCTTCCTCGCCGGCGTCGGCGAGCGTGCCGTCCGGGCACAGCACGTGGCAGGTGGAGTTCTCCAGGGGGAGGCCGATCGGCACGGCCGTCGCCTCGGGAGGCAGGTCGTGCAGCGCGTGTGCGGTGGACACCACGCTGTTCTCGGTCGGGCCGTAGAAGTTGACCACGGTGGTGTCCGGGCAGGCGGCCAGTATCGCGCGGGCCAGTTCCGCGTCCATCGCCTCGCCTCCGGCCGAGGCGAACCGCAGGGACCGCAGCGCCGAGGGCCTGGTGCGCGCGATGTGGTGGAACACCCCGGTGGTCAGGTAGGCGATGCTGACCCGCTCGGAGAGCAGCAGCGATTCCAGGGCGGTCGGCGACAGCAGTTCCTCCTGGTCGGCGATCACGATGCAGGCGCCGGCGAGCAGCGCGGGCCAGATCTCGATCGTGGAGGCGTCCGAGGAGAGGTCGTAGGCGTGCAGAACCCGCTCACCGGGCCGCGGCCGCTGCCGGACCAGGTCGGAGGCGGCCAGCCGGACGATTCCGCGGTGCGGGATCGCCACGGGTTTGGGGCGGCCGGTCGAGCCGGAGGTGAACATCACGTAGGCGCAGTCCGCGGGGAGCACCCGGGCCTGCGGCACCGCGGCCGGGGCGGCCGGGGTGGTCGGGGCCAGGCCACCCAGGTCGATGCGGGAACGCACGCGCCGGATACGGCGGGAGCTGCCGGGCAGCGTGACGACGGTGTGCACCCCCGCGTCCTCGGCCATCGCCTGCAGACGCGCGGGTGGTGAGGCGTCGTCGAGCGGGACGTAGGCCGCACCGGTCTTGAGGATGCCCAGGAACGCGACCAGCGCCTCCGGAGAGCGGGCCCCGCACACCCCGACCGTGTCGCCGTACCGCACGCCGGAGTCGTGCAGCCGGGCCGCCACCGCGTCGGAGCGGAGCTTGAGTTCGCCGTAACTGATGCCGCGGCCGTGCTGTACGGAGGCGATGGCCCGCGGGCGGTGCACCGCCCGGGCGTCGAACAGCTCGTGGAGGCAGCGATCGCGTGGATACGGCACCGCCGCGGCGTGCTCGGCCGTCTCCTGATGCGTCGTTGTTCGGGTGTTCATCGGGACGTCACGCTCTCTGCCGCACACGGACCGCGCGCGGGTGGCTACGGTTCGAACTCCTTGGCGAAGGCGGCGAAGTCGGCGGTCCGCCATCTCTCGGGCCTCATGCGGATGAGGACGTCGTCGGCCAGCTGCCGCCGGTTGGCGTCCAGGTACGCCGCCGCCGTGTCCGCGTCCAGATACCGGCAGGCCAGCTCCTCGCGTGCGGCTGGCGGCAGCGGGTCCTCGACGGCCACCACCGGCCCCTCCACGCTGACGTAGCGGTAGGGCGCCGACTCGACCTGCGCGCAGAGGCTGAACCGGCCCGCGCTGCGGATGAGCCGAGCCTTCAGCGTCGTCCGCCCGGTCTGGATCGTCACCAGCCCGCCGGGCCGGTAGGAGTACCAGAGCGGGACGAGCAGCGGTCCGCCGCCGTCGCGCGCGTCGTCCACCCCCAGGATTCCCACGTGCGGGCTTGCGAGGAACGCCTCCCGGGCTTCGACCGACATCCTGAGATCCACTGGTACCGCCTCGATTCGGCAGGAGCCGCATCCGGTATCGATTCGCGCAAGGGAGCGTGAGCCGGCGGGGCCTCGGGGCGGCCGGCGTGTGACCGCCGCAGGTCCGTGCGGGTCCTCGGTCCTTCTCGTCCGGTGCACACGGCCTTCGGGAACCCGGTGGGGCGGCCAGGGCCGGGCCGGGCTCTCCCTTCCACGTTTCCACCACACCCGGGTGGCTCGCATCCCGGCGGCCGCGCACGCGGTGCCTCCGCTCCCCCGCCGAAGAGCACGGCGGGCGCTGCGGGGGGATCCTGCCAGTGCCGGCCGTCAGGTGGTTCCCGGCTGGTTCCAGGAGAAGGAGGGGCACATGAGGGCGGCCATCCGGGCCGAGGGCCTGGTGAAGGACTTCGGCGACGTACGGGCCCTGGACGGGGTCGACCTGGACGTGCCGGAGGGGACGGTGCTGGGCCTGCTCGGCCCCAACGGCGCCGGCAAGAGCACCACGGTACGGGTGCTCACCACCCTGGTGCGGCCCGACGCGGGCAGCGCCCACGTGGCGGGGGTGGACGTGCTCAAGCACCCCGGCCGGGTCCGCAGCCTGCTGGGCCTCTGCGGCCAGTACGCGGCGGTCGACGAGTACCTCACCGGCCGGGAGAACCTCCAGATGGTCGGCGAGCTCTACCAGATGCGGAGCAGGGACGCCAAGGCGCGCGCCCGGGAGCTGCTGGAGTGGTTCGACCTCGACGAGGCGGCCGACCGGCCGGCCAGGACCTACTCCGGTGGCATGCGCCGCCGGCTCGACCTGGCGGCCGCGCTGGTGGTGCGGCCCCCGGTGATGTTCCTCGACGAGCCCACCACCGGTCTGGACCCGCGCAACCGGCTGGCGCTGTGGGAGGTCATTGAGATGCTGGCGGCGGAGGGCACCACCCTGCTGCTCACCACCCAGTACCTGGAGGAGGCCGACCGGCTGGCGCACGACATCGTCGTGGTCGACCACGGCCGGGTGATCGCACGCGGATCCGCCGACGACCTCAAGACCAGGACCGGCGGCGAGCGGGTGGAGGTGGTGGTCCACGACCGCGAGCAGATCGGTGCGGCCGTCGCGGCGCTCACCCCGTACGGTGGGGGCCCGCTCAGCGTGGAGCAGCACACCCGGCGAATCCTCGTGCCGGTGGACGGGGGCGCCCGGGTGCTCGCCGACGTCATCCGCGAGCTGGACGGGCTGGGCGTCCTCATCGACGACATCGGCCTGCGCAGGCCCACCCTCGACGACGTCTTTCTCTTCCTCACCGGCCACGCGGCCGAGGAGAACGAGCTGGGAAAGCCGCCTCGGACGGCTTCCGGGGCCGGGCGGCGCCGGTGGGCACGGAACGCCCGTGGGAACTCCCGGCGGGGGCTTCGGCGCTCCCACCGGAAGTAGTAACTCCAGTGATGGTCGAAGCAGTGATGGTCAAGGGAGTGGAAACCATGGGACAGCTGGATGGGAAGGTCGCCGTGGTGACCGGGGGCTCGGCCGGGATCGGTCTCGCCGTCGTCCGTCGGTTCGCCGCCGAAGGTGCCACCGTCTACTCTCGCCGGCCGGCGCAAGGCCGAGCTGGACGAGGCCGTGGAAGCCGAGAGACAGGCTGCGGCCGCCGAACTCGCGGACGACTACGAACGTAAAGCCGTGGCCGCAGAGCTGGCTGCGCCGGTCCGCGCCGGTCCGCGCCGGGGGAGGAGGGGGAGGAGGGGGAGGAGCCTGCGGTGGTCCCACTTCACCGCCTGGATCCGCGGCCTGCTGGCCGGGAAGCGATCAGCCGGCGCCGACGATCAGCCGCCCGAGGCGCGGCGGAGGCGGATCAACGCCGTCCCGGCCGGTCCGGAGAACGCCGGAAGGCCGGACGGCTCGACGATCGTCGTGTGCCCGCGCAGCGGGCGGAAGCCTGCGGCGCTCAGCACGGCGAGGGTCCGCTGGTATCCCTGGGCGCCGTTCAGGAATTTCGGCGCGGTGGCCACCACGCAGGGCCCGCTGCCGGCGCGTGCCACGAGCTCGCCCAGCAGCAGCACGCCGAGACCGGGATCGTCCCAGCCGTCGTCGAACGTGAACTCGTTGACGATGAGGAGGTTTCCGAGGTCGCCGTACGGCCCTTGTCCGAGCATCTTGCGCAGCACCGTGGTGAACTCGGACCGGTCGTTCTGGTTTGTGAGCGCATCCCGGTGAACCGCGCTGATCACCTCCGACCCGCGCGGGATTGTGTTCTCCAGGTCGGCCAGGAGCGCCGTGCTCACCGACCCGCTGTCCATGGGGATCTGGCAGAGACCCAATAGGGCGACTTGGCTGAGACCGTCGTTCGGGGGACGCCGGATCTCGGCGGCATCCCGTTCCTGCGGGTAGCGGGCGAGCAATCGGTAGGTCTGCGAGCGTTCACCGGCTGCCAGGACCGGGCCGATCTCGCAGGTTATGGTGAGGTGCAGCCGATCAGGGTCACCAGGAAGCCCGGTGGACAGCGGAACTGTCGGGGTGTCAGTCACGATGCGCCTTTCTGCGGACCCGTACGCGAACCGGGCGATCCGCAGGCTGACAGAGGTGCGCCACGGGTGCCCGACCATTGGCAGTATCAGCCGAAGTCCACGGAATATGCCAGGGTGCCGACGAACGGCTCCCGGCCGCATGGGCCGGCCGCCCGGCCGGGGGCGGGGTCTGTCGGTAGCTCAAACCCGGGACGTAGGTCCTCCAGCCCGAGGCGGAGAGACCCCCGCCCGCCCGTGTGCACGCCAGCGTACGGGCGTGGTTACGCAGTTCGTCGAGTGCGCCGAGGTCGTTGACGTTGACGATCTTGTCCTCGGCGCCGGGCGGGAGAGTCTTCCCGTCCGGGGTGACGGCGACCGCGGTGATTGCGCCGGTCCGGGTGCTGGTACCGCCGAGGTTGTAGGGCTGGACCGGGTTGGTCACCTCCCAGACGATCACCGTGCGGTCGGCGCTCCCGGATACGAGGGTGTGGTCGTCCGGGCTGAAGGCCAGCGCTCGCACCCCACTGTTGTGACCGGTCAGGGGCTGGCCGAGGCGGTGTGTTTCGGCCGGTCTGCTGGTGTCCCAGAGCATGACGGTGGCATCCAGGCTGCCGGTCGCGATGGTTCGTCCGTCGGGGCTGAACGCCAGCACCGACCTGTGGTGGATGGCCACCCAGGGCAGCGGGCCGGCGGCGGGGCGCGCCTTGCCCGGCTACGTGCCGTCGGTGAGGGTCACGCGGTTAGCAAGGCCGTGCAGGTAGGCAAGGGAGAGTCCCGGGGCGGTCTCCTCGGCGAGCCGTGCGTACCCCGGGTTGTCCATGTCGTTGAACGCGGTGCGGGTGCCGTGGGCCAGGCCCGCCCGGGAGAGCGGGAGCTCCCTGCCGACCCGCGCGACGAGCTCCCGCTGCACGGCGTCGAGGCCGTCGGCGGTGTCGGTCGGTCGGGTTCGGGAGGTGGCGTGCAGGCTGGTCGGATAGATGCCCCGGTGGCTCACGTAGTCCCCGAGCGCCGCGTCCGCGTTCCGGTCCGCGATCCGGGGGAAGGCCGCCGCCAGGAAGACGGTGACGAGCACGAGGGCCGCCGTGAACAGGGCCGCCAGCGGGCTCGCGCGCAGCCTGGCGCGGACCCAGCGCGCGGGGCGGAGGGCGGGCCCCGGGATGCCGGCTTCGGTGGTCACATCTCCTCCACGTGATGCGGCCGGGCGACCGCCTTTCTACCTCCTACGGTGGAGTCCACCGGACACGTTCATCGATCCGGTCCGTGCGCGGATCAGCCGCGGACGGACAAGGCTGAGGGGCACGTCGGCGTTCGGATCACCGCCGACCGATCACCGGATGACCGACGATGCTGTCAGATTTGACCGGGAGGCGGAAGGGATCTTCGCGAATCAATTCCATCCCCGCCAGGATCCGTTGGACTTCTCTCCGCTACCTACAGGTCGAGCGGACAGCCCTTGACGCTGACACCAGCCGACACGCCGTCGGACGGCCAGCCACCCGGATCAGGGGAGAAGCGGCCGGACGGCCAGCCATTCCTGAAGCTCGTCGCGACTGCGACCAGGGCGTAGGTGTCCGATGATCAGGTCGAGGTGGCCGGTCAGATTCTTCAGACGGCGTAGCTCACCGATCTGCTCGGCAGGCAGGGCCCGCCACCGGGCGCCCAGAGCGCCGGCCTCCGCAGGACTCAGGGCGAGCTCGGCGAGGGTGTCGGCGGCGAGAACGTCAGGGTCCCAGTCGGGGTCCTGGGCGTCGGGACCGAGGTGGTCGATGATCCACGCCCGGAGCATGAAGTCGTTCTGGGCCATGCGTGCCTGTCCCCAGGAGCCGTCGCCGTGCAGGCGCGCGTTGACCCGCAGCGACAGCTTCGCCCATTGCCTGCGCTCCGCCGGTCCGGCACCATCCTCGGAGCGGTACGCGTGCAGGGCGCTGATCTCCCGGACGCCCTCCAGCTCGCCACGATGCCGACCAGGACGCTCGGCGAACGCGGTGAGCTGGTCGAGCGTCAACACGCTGAGGTCTTCGGCCGGTTCACTTGTCGAGGCGGTGTCCATGGACACCAGCCTGTACCACTGAACGACTGACCGCTCGGCCGGCCTCCCCGGTCAGCGTCCGACCGGGACGACCGGGGAGACCTGCGCGACAGGCCAGCGGGGGCCGCCCGGGCCGCCCTGCCACGCCCACTGTTCCTCGGGGGTGACGGTGATCCCGTAGTCGTACAGGTCCGGCGACCCGAGCGCCTCCCACTGGGACCAGGCGGTCATCACCTCGTCGCCGATCCGCCGCGGCCCGCCCTGGAACAGCACCGCGCCCCCACCACCGTCCGTGGACAGCGCCGCCCACGAGCGGTCGCCGTCGTGGAACCAGACGTTGACACCGTCCTCGTCCCGTCCCGTCAGAACGACGGCGTCCGGGACGGCGACGCGCACCGCGAAGCGCAGGTGCCAGTCGTCGGCCAGCGGCGCCGGATCGCGTTCCACCACCCGCCGCACCTCGGGCTCGCCACCACCGCGCACCGCCGTGTACGTGGCGTGGTCACCGCGCGTCGGAGCCGGCCCGCACCGGTCGGCCATGAACTGCGCCAGGCCCTGCACCCAGCCCGTCGCGCTGCGTCCGTCGTCGGCAACGGTGAGGGCGACGTGGCCGAGCCTGCCCCAGGGGTAGACGATCCGGCCGCCCGGCTTCGTCGCCTCCACCCAGTCCCACGGGACGGCCTCGACGGCGTAGGTGGCGTGGAGCCGGTCGACCCTGGCGCCGCCGAGCGGCCCCGCGTGGGTGGCGTCGCCGGCCAGCACCTCGGCGCCGACCCCCGCGGCCGCCAGGCGCTCGCGGGCGAACGCCGCCAGCTGCTCGTCGACCTCGGTCGACACCACCCGGCCGGGTCCGGCCTGCCAGGCCGCCAGAGCACAGGTCCAGCCCTGCCCGCCGCCGACGTCCCACACCGTGTGCCCGGGCTCCAGCATGAGGCTGTCCAGCATGTCCGCCACCACGCCGGGCGCGGACAGGCTGGAGGACGGCAGACCGTCGGTGACCTGGGTGATCGCCGCGGCGTTGACGTCGCCGTACAGCTCGTCGGCCCACCCGCCCGGATCAGTGGCGCGGTCCATCGCCACGTAGGCGCGATCGTCCCAGCGCCACAGCCGATCCGGTGCGAACAGGTCGCGCGGCAGCGCGGCCATGGCCTCCCGCAACCACGGCGAGTCCTGGGGCCACGCCCCGCCTTGCTCCATCGCCGCGTCCATGCGCACCCGACGCTCCACCAGATCGGCGTCGGGGCTCACGACTTCTTGTGCTTCCCGCCCGGCGGCGGCGCGGGAGGCACCTGCCCGTCCTGGTTGCCCGGCGGCGGGCTCCCCTTCTCAAGCGGCGCCGGCGGCTTCTGGTGATCGCCCATGCTGCTCCCCCTTCCTTCCGCGTACACGCTGTGACTGGCCGACCATCCTGGCGCAGCCCGGCGCCGGCCGGTAGACGGCGTGCGGTCGCACTTCGAGGGCGTGCGGGTCTCGGGCGCGCGCATCCCGGGAGCGCGGCCAGGTACGGGCAGAACCGGAGCCCGCCGTGCCGCAGACAGCTCCCGCCGGGCGCCTCGCCGCACCGGAAGTACGGCGACGGAGCCCGCCGGGTTGCGGCAAGTCGTCAGCGGCAGTGGGCCGCACCTGTCATCGCTCTCATGCTGCTGGCGGAACAGGCCCGCGAGGAACGGTGGCCTCGCTGGGCAGCGGGACTGGTGCCCGGTGTGCGGCGGCATCCTCCAGTCCGGGTTCGGGACCGGCTCTCGCTCAGATCGCCGGCCGCGTGGGATGCTGCCTGGCATGATCGACTCTCCTGCTACCGAAGCGCCGGGTGGGGCCTGGTCGTTCGCGGCGGCGCGTGAGCCGGCCGAGTTCCCCGCCGCCGGGGTCCACGGTGTGCCCGGTGTCTGGCACGCCGGGGACAGGGGGCGGACCCTGTGCGGGATTCGTGGCCGGTACCTGTCGTTCTTCCTGCACCACTTCCAGCCGCAGGACCTGGCCTCGTGCCGGAAGTGCCGGGCGCTGGCCGAGGCGGCGCCGACGCGGCCGTGCGGGCAGGAACGCCTGCACGACCTGCTCCTCCAGGAAGCCGACGACGGGCCGCTGCGGACGGACCTGCTGGCCGCGCTGCGCCGGGGCGCGCGGATCGCATACTGGGGCACCGGCCCGGCACGCGACCTCACTCGGTCCTACGCGCGGCTCGACCGGATGACGGAGGAGGCCGGCCCGGCCGCCGAGGCACTCGCGGCGGCCGGCACCTCCCTCACGCTGGCCCGCGTCGAGGACACCGACCAGCAGTACCTCGTCGTCCTGCCGTACGACGGCCGCGCCCGCATCGCCCGCGGTCCGGCGACCGTCCCTCCTACCGCTTCGCCCAGCCCTCCTCCGACGCCACCAGCAGCGCCGGGCGACGGGCGGGACGGCCCCTGAGGCCTGTCCCGGCCCCGGTCAGCGTGAACCCGTTTCAGGGTCGCGTTGGCGGCCACTGCGACACAATCTCAGGATGATCGGCAACCGGATCATCCGTCGCACCGATCGAACCAGCATGCGATTGCCTTCTTCAGCGACTCCACTCCGACAGCCCTCCACCCAGCCGACGTCGCCCAGGTGTCGACGCGGCTCGGGGAGATCGACATGCAAGCGATCCTCCGTTCGGTCGTGGACAGTGGTGCGGGCTCCACATTCGGCCACGGGTTCATCGGCGATCCGACGGAGTACCTGCTGGCCCACTTCGGCGCGCTACGCGGGTTCTACGAGGAAGCGGCCCGGAGGCGCCTCCTTGTCGTGCTGTGGTGGGACTGACTCACCTTCTCGTAGAACCGCGGTGGCCAGAGCAGTGCCGTCGGCCGTACCGAGCGCAGCACGTCCCGGTAGTCCTCGATGGGGCAGTACGTGACCACCGGCCGGGTGAGCAACGGCGCCGAGAAGTGTCCTGTTGCCTGTACCTCGTCGGGTGCAGCAGCATGTCTTTCGTGCTCGGACTGTACCGGGGCGCGAAAGGGGAAAGGGCTCTCACTCATGTCCACATTCCTTCTGATACACGGTAGTTGGCACAGCGGGCGCTGCTGGGAGCGGGTGGTGCCGCTGCTGGAGGCGTACGGGCACCGGGTGTTCGCGCCGTCCCTGACCGGCTGCGGGGACAAGGCGCACCTGCTCGGACCGGAGGTGGGACTCGACACGCACGTCGACGACGTGGTCGGGCTGGTCGCCGAGCAGAACCTCGACGACGTCGTCCTCGTCGGCCACAGCTACGCGGGGCTGGTGATCTCCTCCGTGGCCAACCGGATCCCGGAGCGCATCGCACACCTCGTCTACCTCGACGCGCTGGTCCCGCAGGACGGCGAGTCCGCGGTCGACGTCCAACCCGTGGGGCGGCGGATGATCGAGCTCGCCGAGAAGTCCGAGAGCGGCTGGCGCGTCCCCCCGATGCCCGAGCTGCCCGCGCCCCTCGGCCTGTTCGGCGTCACGGACCCGGCGGACGTGGCCTGGCTGCGTGAGACGCTCACGGACCAGACGGTGCGCTGCCTTCGGCAATCCGTGCGACTGGACAACCCGGCTGCGGACGCGATCCCGCGCACGCACATCCACAACGTCGGCCCCACGCCGCCGGGCATCACCCGCCGCCCCGTCCCCCCGATCCAGCCCAACGGCTCCGCCGCGCAGGTCTGGGAGCTGCCGACCGGCCACGACTGCATGATCACCATGCCGAGGGAACTGAGTGAACTGCTCCTCAAGCTCGCCTGAGTAGTACATCGTTGACCTGAGGTGATCTCGGTCTGCGGGTCGGGCATCGGGTCGGCGTGGATCCGGGGGAGATCGGGCAACTCCGTGGTGAGCCGGCCGCGCGGGTGGGGCTTCGTCGCAGGTCAAGCTCGCTGTGGGTCTACTGCTGGTCGTCCTTGAGGGCTTCGGTCATCTGCTCGTCGATGGCCCTGATCTGGTTGCGGTAGGGGTGGAGGGTGGCTTCGATGCCGCCGCTTGGTGCTGTCGGCAGCGGGGCGGGGCGGGGCACGGGCTCAAGCTTGAGCCTCGTGGTCGCGATCAGCCGTCGTGGTGGTCCGCCTGCTCCTTCCTGTGACGTGGGAGTCGGTGGGACTCGACCGGTCGTCCGCCGGCGAGGTGCTCGGTGACGATGCGGCCGGCGACAGCCGGGTCGATCTTCCCGTACCAGATGTCGTCCGGCTGCACGCTGGCGACGGGGGCCTGGTTGCAGGGGAACTGGCACCCCGTCTGGGTGACGAGCACGTCGTCGTCGCCGAGGCCGTGCTCGGTCAGTTTCTGTACCAGGGCGCGTAGTCCCTCCTCCGCGCCCTTGGCCGCGCAACGCGGGCCGCGGCACACCATGACCTGGTGCCGGTGGCCGGGGACTTCCTCCCAGGCCGCGGACGTGAGGCCGGGCTCCTGGCCGGTGATGGCCCTCGTCACCGCGGCCACCGCGGGGACCGCGTCCGGCGAGTCGGCGAGGCGGGTCGCGACGAGGAGTTCGGGACGGTGGCCCGCGCGCTCGCGCCACCAGTACGCCGCGATCCGCCGTAGCCAGGACTGGGCCGGGCCGGACGCCGCGAGGCGGACGCCGATCACGACCACGGTCTCGGCGCCCGCGTCGGCCAGCCTGGTCAGCTCGGCCGACAGGGAAGGGTCTGCCTGCTGCAGGAACGCGATCGAGGCCTGGTGCGACGCCGCTGTCCGGAGGAGTTCGTCACGGCGGACGGCTTCCCCCATCGACATGCCGACCAGGAGCGTGGCACTGCGGCGGGCGAGCGCGCCCGGGACGGGGCGGGTCATGGTGTTGTCCCTTCGGGGAGCAGTCCGTTCCACCGGATGTGCGGTCTGTCGTGCCGGGGGTGTCGTTCCACGGTGACGTCGACGCCGTAGACGTGCGCGATCGTCGGCGAGGTGAGCACGTCGGAGCTGGGCCCGTGGGCGACCAGTCGGCTGTCGAGCAGGACGGCGACCTCGTCGCAGTAGGCGGCGGCGAGTTCGAGGTCGTGCAGCGCGGCTACCGTGGTGATGCCCAGCCCGCGTACGGTGCCGAGGAAGCCGAGTTGGTGGCGTAGGTCGAGGTGGTTGGTGGGCTCGTCGAGCAGGAGCACGCCGGGCTCCTGCACCAGTGCCCGCGCGAGCTGGACCCGCTGCCGCTCGCCACCCGACAGCGTCGGCCAGGACCGGTCGAGCAGGTGGCCGACGTCGGCTGCGGCCACGGCTGCGGCGAACACGGACCGCTCGTGGGCGTCGGTGGCGGAGTTCGCCGGCACGGGCCAGCGGCTGCGGTGCGGCGTGCGGCCGAGATCGATGACCTGACGGACCGGCAGCGACAGCCGGGTGTCCGCCTGCTGCTCCATGAAGGCCACCTGTCGTGCTCGTCGGCGGGCCGTGAGTGCGTGGAGATCCTCTCCGTCCAGGAGGACCCGACCCTCGCTCGGCCGGGTCAGTCCGGCGACCGCGCGCAGCAAGGTGGTCTTCCCGGCGCCGTTGGGTCCGAGCAGGCCCGTGATCCGGCCGGGGGCGAACGCGAGCGAGACCGCGTCCAGCAGCGTGGCTCCGCCGATGCTCACACGAAGTCCCTCCGTGCGCAGCTCGGCGGGGGGCGTCACCGTCACTGCCCCCTCCCGTCGGCCCGCCCCTGGCGCCACAGCAGCCAGGCGAAGAAGGGCGCTCCGAGCCCGGCCGTGATGACGCCGACGGGGATCTCCCGGTCGGGGAGGACCGAGCGCGCCACGATGTCGCTGCCCACCAGGAGGGAAGCGCCCACCAGTGCCGACACGGGCAGCAGGAGGGCGTGGCGCGGGCCGCAGACGAGACGGACGACATGCGGTACGACCAGGCCGAGGAACCCGATGACGCCGGTGTGGGCGACCAGGCACGCGGTTACCAGCGCGGCGGTGGCGACGAGGACCCAACGGGTGCGCTCGACGTGGACGCCGAGGGAGCGGGCGGCGGTCTCGCCGAACGCGAAGGCGTCCAGGTCGCGGGCCGAGGAGGCCAGGACCGTGACACCGGCCAGCGCGACCGCGGTCAGGAAGACGGCGGTGGGCCACCGCACGCCGGCGACCGAGCCCAGCGTCCACTCCATGACACCGCGCGCCGCGTTGCGGTCCCCGAGGACCAGCACGACGAACGAGGTGTAGGCCCCGCACATCTGTCCCACCGCGATGCCGGCGAGCACGGTCCGGGTGGTCGGTAGCGACCGGGTGCGCGCGCCGGCCAGTGCCAGGACGACGACGGCGGCTAGCAGGGCACCGGCGAAGGCCGCCGTGGACACCGCGCCGGTGCCCACGGCGCCGGACACGCCGACGCCGAGGACGATCACGGTGACCGCGCCGGCGGCGGCTCCGTCCGAGATCCCGAGCAGGAAGGGATCGGCCAGGTCGTTCCCGGTCAGCGTCTGCAACACCGCACCGCAGACCGCGAGGCCGGCGCCGGTGGCAGCCGCTCCCAGAACCCGGGGCAGCCGCAACTGCCAGACGATCTGGTCGTCCAGCAGCGTCACGTGCGGGTTGCCCAGCCCGAGACGGCGCACCACGACGTCGATCACCGTCCGGACCGGCTCGTGTTGCGAGCCCACGGCGAGGCCGAGGAGCACGGTGGCCAGGAGCAGGGCCGCACCGATGGCCAGGGCCGCCGTCGCGCGGCCCGGACCAGGGGGCCGCGCGACGGCGGGGTGGGGCGCGGTCATGAACCCGGGTGCAGTCGGCCCAGTCCCGCGGACACCCGGGCGGCACCGTCGGCGAGCAGCACGCCGGGAGTCGACTCCGAGAACGGCACCACCACGAAAGCCTTGCGCTGTACGGCGGTGAGCTTGCTCAGCACCGGGTCGTTCTCCAAGTAGTCGATCTTGGACTGGGCCGTGTCCCAGCCGGCGTCCGCGACCACGATGGCGTCCGGGTCCGCCGCGACGACCTTCTCCCAGCTCACGTTCTGCCAGCCACCGGACAGGTCCCCGAAGACGTTGCGGGCGCCCACGGCATCGAGAACGAGTTGAGGTCCGCCGTGGCCGGCCCCGACGAACGGCGCCTTGGTGTCCGAGTCGTACCACAGGACCTTCAAGCCCTTGCCCGCGGCCGTCGCCGTGAACTCGGCCAGCTGCTGCTCCTGTTGCTGCTGGATCGCGGCGGCCCGCTCCGTGACACCGAAGACCTTGGCGACGTCGTTCAGTTCGCCCCACACCGCCTGCCAGGTCGTCGGCGGCACCTGGCTCTTGTCCGAGCAGCCGAACGGGGACAGGTACGACGGGATGCCCTGGCCGCGCAGTTCCCCCCGGGTGCCCGCGACCTTGTCGGTGAACGCGCTGGAGTAGGAGGCGTACAGGAAGTCGGGACGGGCCGCGAGGAGCTTCTCCTTCGTCGGGTAGTCCTTGGAGAGCACCGGGACGGAGTCGTAGGCAGCCTTCCACTTCTCCGGGATGGAATCGTCGAGGTAGGCGGTACCGGCCATGCGGGACTGCAGGCCGAGGGCCAGGGCCACCTCGGTGGCACCCTCGTTGAGCGTCACCAGCCGGTCGGGCGGCGCGCCGACCGTCACGGTGGTCCCGCAATTGTCGACGCTGACCGGCGCGGCAGTTCCGGTCGTCCCGCCGGACGTGGTGGGCGCGGGGGCGCCCGTGCAAGCTCCGAGCATGCCGATGAACAGGAAGGCCGCGACCGCCCGGCCGACACGTATCGGACCTGTGGGACGTACGGAACATATGGAACGGAACGGATACGGCAGACCGCTGGGCACGTGTTCTCCAAAACCCTCGTGGAACATGTAGCGCCGTGGCCGGTCTCCTGGCTTCCGCATCAACGCGCCGCGGCCGACCTTCCCGGACGGCTCTTCCAACCCGCCCAGTGGCCCTGACCGCTGGAAAAGCCGGTCAGCGAGGGCCGCGGAACTCCGCGGCAACAGTGGCGAGGGCCGCACCGGACTCAGACCGGTTTCCCGTACACCACGGCGATGGCAAGGTATCAGGCGTGGTCAGGTCGGTGCTGGCCAGCCCGTGGGATGGTCGTCTGGACCGTTCCCGGGGTTGCGGGAGGGATCGGCCACGGGGCCCGGTCGGGGGTCTCAGGTGCGGGCGGCGGCGACGATCCAGTTCCTGAACTCGACGGCGTAGTGCCGCAGGTGGTGGTCCAGGACCTCGTCCGGGCACGTGACGGGGAAGTAGGGCGCCGCCACTCGGCCGGCGGGCGGAGACGCGGCTGGTCGTCGGCGTCGAGCGGATCGAGCACGCCGTCACCGACCCTGCTCGGCGGCGGAGGCACCGGGCCGTCGAAGGGGGCCCCGCGCACGCCCTCCCGCGGACCTGCGACGGGTGGTCAGGGGTGTGTTCCCCCACTTCGGGGGCAAGCGACGAGGCGGAGCGGCTCACCGAAAGGGTGTGTCGTGCCGGACAGAGCGCCACCCCTGGGGATAGTTCGTACATCACCAGCAATCACGCGGGCGACGGCCCGGCGGTCGTGCCCGCCCAGTGCCGGAGGAACGATGGACGACAAGCCGAGACGAAGGAGCAACGGCATGGCGAACGACCAGAACGACGCTACCGCGCGGCGCGACGAATCCCTCGCGGATCCGGTGGCAGGGCGGACAGGGTGGGACGAGGTCGACGCGCGGGCGGTGGACACCGTGCGGCTGCTGGCCGCCGACGCGGTGCAGAAGGTCGGCAACGGCCATCCGGGCACCGCGATGAGCCTGGCCCCACTGGCGTACCTGCTGTTCCAGAACGTCATGCGCCACGACCCCGGCGACGACCGGTGGCTGGGACGGGACCGCTTCGTGCTCTCCTGCGGCCACTCCAGCCTGACCCTCTACATCCAGCTCTACCTGGCCGGCTACGGCCTGGAACTCTCGGACCTGCAGGCCTACCGGACCTGGGGCTCCGCCACCCCCGGGCACCCCGAACACCGGCACACCCCCGGCGTGGAGATCACCACCGGCCCGCTGGGCCAGGGCCTGGCCAGCGCGGTGGGCATGGCGATGGCCGCCCGCCGCGAACGTGGTCTCCTCGACCCGGACGCCGAAGCGGGCACCAGCCCCTTCGACCATCACGTCTACGTGATCGCCTCCGACGGAGACATGATGGAGGGCGTCACCGGCGAGGCCGCCTCCCTGGCAGGGCACCAGGAACTCGGCGACCTCATCGTCTTCTACGACTCCAACCACATCTCCATCGAGGACGACACCGACATCTCCTTCAGCGAGGACGTCCCGGCCCGCTACGCCGCCTACGGCTGGCACGTGCAGACCGTGGACTGGACGCGCACCGGCCGCTACGTCGAAGACGTCGACGTGCTCCTGGCGGCCACCCGCGCCGCCCGGCAGGAGACCGGCCGCCCTTCGCTGATCATGCTGCGCACCGTGATCGGCTGGCCCGCCCCGACCAAGCAGGACAGCGGCAAGGCCCACGGATCCGCGCTGGGCGAGGACGAGGTCGCCGCCACCAAGCGGCTGCTGGGCTTCGACCCCGAAGAGCACTTCATCGTCGAGGAGGACGTCCTGGGCCGCACACGCGAGGCCGCCGACCGCGGCCGGCAGGTGCACGCCGAGTGGGACGAGAGGTTCGCGGCCTGGCGCACGGCGAACCCCGAGCGCGCCGTCCTGCTGGACCGACTGCGGGAGCAGCGGCTGCCCGACGGTTGGGCGGACGTCCTGCCGACCTTTCCCCCCGACGCCAAGGGCATGGCCACCCGCGCCGCCTCGGGCGAGGTCCTCACCGCACTGGCCCCGGTCCTGCCCGAGCTGTGGGGCGGCTCCGCCGACCTGGCCGGCAGCAACATCACCACCATGGTCGGCCAGCCGTCCTTCGTCCCCACCGACCGCCAGACAAAGGACTGGAAGGGCGGCCCCTACGGGCGCACCCTGCACTTCGGCATCCGTGAACACGCCATGGGCGCGATCCTCAACGGCATCGCCCTGCAGGGCCTGACCCGCCCCTACGGCGGCACGTTCCTGACCTTCTCCGACTACATGCGCCCCGCCGTCCGGCTGGCCGCCCTGATGCGACTTCCGGTCACGTACGTCTGGACCCACGACTCCATCGGCCTGGGCGAGGACGGCCCCACCCACCAGCCCGTCGAACACCTGGCCGCACTGCGTGCCATCCCCGGTCTGGACGTCGTGCGCCCAGCCGACGCCAACGAAACCACCGCGTGCTGGCGCACCGTCCTCGAACACCGCGACCGCCCGGCCGGACTGGTCCTCAGTCGCCAGAACCTGCCTGTCCTCGACCGCGACAGCGGCGAGTTCGCCCCCGCACGGGAAGCGGCTCGGGGCGGGTACGTCCTGGCCGAGGCTCCGGGCGGCGCGACGCCGGACGTCATCCTCATCGCGACGGGCTCCGAGGTGCACCTCGCCCTGGAGGCCCGCACCCTGCTGGCGGCCGGGGGACTCGCGGTGCGGGTGGTGTCGATGCCCTGCCGGGAGTGGTTCGCCGCCCAGCCCCAGGACTACCAGGACCAGGTCCTGCCCCTGGACGTACGGGCCCGGGTGAGCGTCGAGGCCGCCATCGGACAGGGCTGGCGGGAGATGGTGGGCGACGCCGGACGGATCGTCAGCCTGGAGCACTACGGCGCGTCCGCCGACTACCAGCGCCTGTACACCGAGTTCGGCATCACCCCCCAGGCGGTCGCCGCAGCCGCCCGCGACAGCATCCTCGACACCCGGCGGGCACCGCGTCCCGGCGGCCACCAGCAGACCTCCACCCCGACCACAGGTGGCACCGGGGACCTCAGCCGCTCCGACACTTGAACGGTGGGCAGGAGGCCGATGTCCGCTTCGCGCGGCCCGGCACCGTTGGCACGCTCCTTGTGATCAGAGTGCCGTGGGGCTGGTGGCGGTGGCCGCCGAGACGTCGGGGTGGAGGGCGAAGACCCGGTCCAGTCCGACGATGTGCAGAATCCTGATGGTGTTGGCCGGGACCGCGGCCAAGGCCATGTCGGCGCCCTGTTCGGCGGCCACGTTGCGGACGGCCAGCAGAGCGGTGATGCCGCTGGAGTCGCAGAACTCCAGACCGGTCTCGCTGTTCCGCCCTCGGAGGAGGGTGGAACCACAGGACTGGTCGCAACCTCACACAAGCCCTCATTCCCGCACGTCGTGGCGGTTGGTGAACCAACGAGGTCCGCCATCCCGTTGAGGCATGTACCTGACCATCCTCCGATAGAGAGTTGGCTGCCATGACCTCCAAGCGTGTTGTCCAGTCCTCCGTACTGACCGCCGTCCTGGCGCTGAGCGCCGGCTTGGCCCTGGCTCCCGCGGCGCAGGCCGCCGGCCCCTCCGCCGGAACGACGCGGTCGGCCGCCCCAGTGGCGTCCGCCGCCTACGCGGTGCGCAGCACCCAGGTCACCCTGTCGAACCAGACCGGCAGCATGCTCTACCTCGGCTCGGCCACCCTGGCCCACGGGTGCTGGAGCGCCGGCAGTCCTCTGCCCCCGAGCTACATCCTGCCGAACGTGGCCCCCAGCTGGAAGACCGAGTCGTGCGGGTTCCTGACGGGCACCGAGGGGCAGATCGGCTTCGGCGTGGACACCTGGAGCGGGTTGATCCACTGGAGCAACCCCTACGCCGGGTCGAACGTCAACGAGTGCACTGTCGGTGCGGGTCTCACCTGCCAGGTGATCGGCGGCGGGGGGAACAACGCGGAGGTCACCTTCGTGGTGCGGCGCGCCTGAGGCCCGACCCCACCCGGTCGCCCGCCACCTGAACCACGAGTGCCTCCGGCAGGGCGGCCGAAATCGTACCGGCGTCCTGACCGGCCGCCCGCTCCCTATCCTCCCGAGCGGGTTGCGGTGCCGGATCGGTCCGGGGAGTGCGGCGCGGCCGCTCTGCAGGCGGCGACCTCGGTCGTCGGCTCCCGGGCGGCGCGCGGCGCGGTCTGGCTGCGCCGAACCGGTCGCGGGGGCTCCGTGCGACCTTGTCGCGTCCGCGAGCCGCAGCAGGGCTGCCGGGGCGTCACGTTCCCGGTCGTGGGCGGAATGGGGATCGGCTGCCGTCCCTGGGTCGAGCACCGCCTCAAGGGTGCTAACTTAGGCAAGCCTAACCAAGAAGCGCGACCACACAGCCCAGGGGGGCACCATGGCAGACCAACCGACCCGCCGGACACCGCAGGCCCGTGAAGCACAGGTGCTGCGCACCGAGCGGATCACACCGCACATGGTGCGCCTGGTCCTCGGCGGTGCGGGGTTGGAGGACTTCGACGCCACCGAGTTCACCGACCACTACGTCAAGGTGCTCTTCGCACCCGAGGGCGTGAGCTACCCGGAGCCCTTCGACATGGCGCGGATCCGCGAGGAGTTCCCGCCCGAGCAGCGGCCGATCACCCGGACGTACACCGTGCGGGCCTGGGACCCGGCCCTGCGCGAGCTGACCATCGACTTCGTGGTGCACGGTGACGAGGGCCTGGCCGGGCCGTGGGCGGCCCGCGCACAGCCCGGCGAGACGGTGCGCTTCCTGGGCCCCGGCGGCGGCTACGCCCCCGACGCGAGCGCCGACTGGCACCTGCTGGTGGGCGACGAGAGCGCGCTGCCCGCGATCGCCGCGGCGCTGGAGCGGATGCCGGCCGATGCCGTGGTGCACGCCTTCGTCGAGGTCGCGGACGCCGCGGAGGAGCAGAAGATCGTCTCGCCCTCCGGGGCCGAGATCAGCTGGCTGCACCGCGGCGCCCGCCCGGTGGGCGAGGCGCTGGTCGAGGCGGTGGGCGCGCTGGAATTCCCCGCCGGCACGGCATCCGCGTTCGTGCACGGTGAGGCGGGCTTCGTGAAGGAACTGCGGCGCCTGCTGCGCGTGGAGCGAGGCATCCCGCGCGAGCGGCTGTCGGTCTCGGGCTACTGGCGGTCCGGTCAGAGTGACGAGGCCTGGCGGGCGGCCAAGCGCGAGTGGAACGCCCAGGTGGAGGCCGAGCAGGAGTCGGCCGGCTGATCTACGCGGCCGGGCAGCCGCCCCTCCCCGGCCTCTGCCCGCCCCCGGCGGCCCCCCGCCGCCCGCCCCCCGCGGCCCCCCGCCGCCCGCACTCCCGCCTCCGTCGACGCTGTACACGGAATCGTTGTCCTCACCGCGCATGCCTCCGGCCCAGTACCGGTTTCATGATCACTGAGGGAGAATTCCAGAAGGCCAATTCGGCGCAGTCGACAGGGGGTTGGGCGATGTCGAGGCTCTTCGGCGGGCGGGGCGGCGGCAGGGGAGACGAGGGAAGCGGGAGTACGCAGGAGCTGGCCAGGTCACTGGCCCGGCAGGGGGCCTGGGGCGGTCTGTGGAAGCTGGTGCTGTCCCTCCCCTTCCCGCAGGCCGCGGCGGCAGCCGCCCACCTGAAGCCATCGCGGTGGCAGCCCCAGGGAATGGCGGAGCGCCAGCTGGCCCAGCTGCTGGCCGAGACCGACCGTCGTGAGGTGGCACGGGTCGGCGAGTCGGTCCACGCGTCGGCGTCGCGGGTGCTGCCGTCCGCCCTCAACGCCGCCGGCCCGGTCGGCTTCTGCCATCAGCTGCCGCTGGCCGCGATCAACCTGATCGGCGAGGACCTCCACCGGTGCCGGATCGTGACGGTGGACCGCACCGGCGTCCTGAACGAGTTCTACGAAGGCCCGACGAACCACGTGTCGCTGTGCTGCGTGGACGCGGGTACCGTGGTCGCCCTGCGCGACTTCGCCGGCGACGGCCACCTCCGGAACGCGGAACTCGTCGAGTACACACCCGGCGGGGAGACGGTCCTGGCCGGCGGCACGGCGCTGCTCGGAGCACGGGTGGAGGCGACGGCCGACGGTTTCGTGACGGGCCTGAGGCTGGTCAGGGCGGCGCTCGGGTTCTCCGGCGGCCAGGAGCTGCAGCTCGACCTGGCGGAGTTCGGCTTCAACCGCGCCGACCTGTTCGCCGTCGACCCCTCCGGCACCCGGATCGCGTTCGCCGACGGGTTCCGGATCCTGATCACCGACAGCAGGCTCGAACCGATGCACGAGTTCGCCGCGGACGACCACCTCGGCCACGGACCGATCAGCGCCATCGCGTTCACCGCCGACTCCCTGGTCACGGCCGGCCTGGACCGTGGCCTGCAGCGGTGGCAGGTGGTCGGCGACCGCCTGCGCCCGCTGCACCCCGCCTCGTTCCCACCACCCAGGGCCCTGCACAGGCTCAGCCCCGTGCCCGCCTGGGACCTCCTGATCGGGGACGGCGGCAACGAGAACTTCTTCTACGACCAGACGTCCCTGGACAGCCGGACCTCGCCGCCCTTCCTGGGCTCCCTCGACACCGGCATCGGGCACTTCGAGTCAGCACCGTACGGCAGGCTCGCCGTCTACGAGGGCGGCCTGTTCCCGCCGACCCGCGACAGCGCCGACGGCTTCTACTCCACCGTGGTCCTCGACCTCGACCACCCCCTGAACCTGCTGGCCAGACGGCTGTCGTCGCTCTCCCGCGCGGACGCCGACCGATCGCGCGCCACCCGCGCCGACGCCGGCCGCTACCCGCTGTCGGACTCCGCTCGGAACGTCCTCGACCGCATCGAAGCAGCCGCCGAACTGGTACCCGAACTCGCCCAGTGACCCCGCGATCGTCCACGTACTCGTCGTTGATCGCCGGAAGAGCTCTCTCGAACGCCCCCACCAATCTCATCAGGCCGCCTCGGGGCGGTTCGGCGAGGGCCCTTGGGGGTGCGGGAAGCGTAGCCGGCGGTGTCAGCGTCGAGCATGACCATGTCCTGGTCCTCAATGTCCAGGCCTCGGAACCTACCCCGCTGAGCCGTGCAACGATTCCCAGGTGAGAGTCCCTGATGCTCCTTTCCGTGAACGCCTGTTTGTCGAGGCGCTGGCCGTGCTGGCGGCCGATCCCTCGGCTCAGCTGACCTGGGTGGACGAGCAGGGCGTCTCGACGGATGAGGTCGCCCTGGACTTCGACCACGCCTTCCGCATGGCCGAGGGCCTGGTCGAGGACGGGGATCTCAGCCGCGAGGCGCTACGTGACCTTCGAGCGATCGATGCGATCTTCGCCGGGATGAGCGGCCGGGAGAACTCGGACCGGTGGGACAGGGAGGCTCTGACGGTCGATCCAGGGTGGATCGAAGCCCGGGAACTGGCCCGCCGGATCCTCATCGGGATGCTGGGCGAGTGGTGCCTGCCGATGCCGGAGATTCTCGTCGTGCGATAGCGGGCCCGGACCCCCCGCAGTAGGCAGCGAAGTCACCGAAGGGCAATTTCGTAACAGCTTGTCTTTGCGATGAATACTCAGAGTGACTGCTATATGTGGGGACATGACACATGAACAGCACTCAGCCCCTCCCGGACAGCGCCCGCGGCGCGTCCGGACGGCCCGGCTCGCCGCAGGGGCCCTGGCCCTGATCGTGGGCGCCGGAATGCCCCTGTGCCTGGACATCGGGACCCAGGCGCAGCCTCGGGCCGGCGGCTCGCCCCTGGTCAGCGAGACGTTCACCCAGGCCGCCGCCCCGGAGTTCACCGGCGTGGGGTCGGCCTGTCTCACCGGCGCGCCGGCTGCCGCCGCGCCCGGCCCCGGGGACCATCCGCTCGGCGGCTGCCCGGGCGGCGTGGGCCAGGTGCCGCCCCCCGACGGAGCGCCGCACGGCTATCTGCGGCTGACGGACGCGTCCAACGACCAGGCCGGCGCGGTCCTCTACAACAACGCGCTGCCCGCCAACCAGGGCCTCGATGTCACCTTCGACCAGTGGCAGTACGGGAGCACGACCCCGGCCAACCCCGCTGACGGCATCTCGTTCTTCCTGGCGAACGGCGACGGCGCGCTGACCCATCCTGGCGCCTTCGGCGGCAGCCTCGGGTACGCGCAGAAGCTTCCCGACGACGATCCCACCGCCACCTTCCTGCCCGGTGTGGACCGCGGCTACCTGGGCGTGGGGCTCGATGTCCTCGGGAACTACTTCGGCGACTGGGAGCACCGCGGCAACGGCTGTCCCACCCGCTCGCCCGCCGGGACGGCGTTCCGCGTCCCAGGCCCCGGGGCCAACATGGTCACGGTGCGCGGCCCGGGCGACGGGATCGAGGGCTACTGCTTCCTGACCGCCACCACCAGCAACTTCAGCACCACCGCACCCTGGCCGTCGACGCTCCCGGGCATCCTGCAAGGGCCGCTCACCGCGCTGCCCCCGGGTGCCACCCCCGTCCAGGCCGAGACCGCGCTCGAACCCTCGCGCCGCCGGGTCCATGTCGAGCTCACCCCGACGCCCGACCCGGTGCTCACCGTGTCGGTCGACTTCAACGACGGCACCGGCTCCCACCAGGTGCTCAGCACACCCGCCCCGCAACCGGTGCCCGCCACCTACAAGTTCGGGTTCGCGGCCTCCACCGGTCTGTTCACCGACGTGCACCTCATCCGCAACGTGGTGGTGAGCAGCAACCAGCCGCTGCCGCAGTTGAACCTCGTCAAGCAGGTCCGGCAGCCGCTGCCCGGTGACCTGGTGGCCGGGACGCGGGTGCCGTACGACTTCGTGGTCACCAACTCCGGTGCCACGGACATCACCGGCCTCGCCGTCAACGACCCGAAGGTCGGCCCGGTCACGTGTCCCACGACGACGCTCGCGAGCGGTCATACGGTCACCTGCACTGCCACCCACACCGTCACCACCGCCGACGTGACCCACGGTTCCATCGACAACACGGCCACCGCGACCGGCACTTCGGGCGGCCGGCCGGTCTCCTCGCCGCCGTCCTCGCAGAGCGTGCCGATCGAACGGCCGCCCGGCCTCGCCATCGAGAAGCAGGTGCAGACGCCCGGCCCCTACACGGTCGGGCAGACGGTCACCTTCCGCTACACCGTCCAGAACACCGGGGGCGCCGAGCTGACCGGCGTCCACGTGACCGACGACCACGTCGCCGACATCACCTGTGCCTCGACCACGCTCGCCCCGGCGGAGAGCCTGGGCGACCGCACCACCTGCCACGGCACGTACACGATCACCGAGAACGACGCTGCGGCCGGCTCCGTCACCAACACCGCCACCGCCACCGGTACGGCGAACGGCCAGCCGGTCACGTCCCCGCAAACCCAGCTGACGCTGCCGATCGGGGCGCCGCACCTCGCCCTGAAGAAGCGGGTGCTCTCGCACGGCCCCTACGCCGTCGGCGACACGGTGGAGTACTCCTACACGGTCACCAACACCGGCAGCACCGACCTGCACGGCGTGCTGGTCAACGACGACCGCATCGCCAGCGTCAGCTGCGAGGCGACCACGTTGACGCCGGGGGCCAGCACCACCTGCCACGGCACCTACACGATCACCCTGGCCGACATCGAAGCCTGTAAGGCGGCCCACCACCGCGGCGGCGCCGAGAAGGGCTGCGACCTCACCAACGTGGCGTTCGCGGCGGCCACCGACCCGCACGGGAACCCGATCGTCAGCGAACCCGCCAAGGCCACCATCACCGTGGGGGAGGAGAAGGACTCCTACTGCCACAAGCACCCCGGGCACGGCCACTGCCGCAAGGGGCTCACCGAGCCCGTGTCCGACCAGGAAAACGACTGACGATACCTCGCGACCCCCGGCCCTCGCGTCCCCTTCCCGCTCGGCGTCTTCCCGCACCGCGTTCACGCAGCGCTTCGTCTGGCGTCCGGGCCGGTCGACGCTCCACCTCTGCGGCGGGGCCTCGGCGCAGGGGACGCAGGCGAAGTCCTCCTCGCGCACGATGCTGAGCTGCTGGCAGGACGGGTGGCGGCGGAACACCACCTCGTGCGGGAAGCCGGACGGGCGAACGACCCCGGCCCGCCGCCGGCCTGCCGCCAGCCGTCCCGGCGGTGCCCGCCGCCCTGGGGCGCTGTGTCCCGGGGTGCCGGTCGGTCGGGTTGACCACCTGTTAGCGTGCGCGAATGGAAGATCTGGGAGCTGTGGTGTGGCCGCCTGAGCCGGTCAGGACCGGGAGGCTCGTGGTCCGTGCGTCCGAGATCCGGGACCGTGCGGCGTTCATCGAGCTGCTCGCCTCGCCGGAGGTGCACGCCTACCTCGGTGGCCCCCGGCCGCGTGACGAGCTTGAGCGCGAGATGCCCGGGGCGCCCGAGCGGTGGCCCGGGAGTTTCGTCGTCGAGCTCGACGGGTCGATGATCGGCCAGATCCTGCTCAGGAGGGCGACGGGGCACCGCCGTCCGGCTGCCGCGGGGAAGATCGATCTCGGCTACCTGTTCCTGCCGCGGGCGTGGGGATTCGGGTACGCCGCCGAGGCGTGCGCGGCGGCACTCGGCTGGCTCGCCGGCGCGCTTCCCGGCGAGCCGGTGGTGCTCACCACCCAGAGCGCCAACGTGGGCTCGATGCGTCTGGCGGCGAAGCTGGGGTTCACCGAGGTGGAGCGGTTCGAGGCCTGGGGCGCCGAGCAGTGGCTCGGCATGCGCTCCCCGGCCACGCCGTCCGATTGAGTCTGCGACGCAACCGCCGGGGAGCCCCCGCCCACCTGCGCGCGGGAGGGACCCGTGGGTTCTCGGCCGGACGCCGTCAGGAGTCGGCGCACCTGTCGTTCTCTCGTGGCGGAGAGGGGCGCTTCGCGCGCGTCCAGACGGGCGGGGGCCCGGCGCGCGCGTGTCGGTAGTGGCCGTCGCGACGGGTGCGCCGTCCGCGAACTGGCGCGGAGCAGCACCGGCCCCCTGTCCCGGCACTCCAGCAGGCTCGGCATCGAGGTCCGGCTGGAGTACCGGGGACAGGGGACCGGTACCGCGCGCGCGATCAGGCGTTCTGCGCCCCGTTGAAGACGTTGTAGGCGTCGTCACGGTAGTAGGCGCTCACCGCCCACCACTTGCCCTGCCAGCTGTTGCCCGTGACGAAGTCGCCGGTCTGAACGGCCGAGCCGTCGTTCTGGTCGTAGTTCACGAAGAACGGCCCGCCGCTGGCACCTCCGCCCAGTCCGATGCAGTTGTCGATCCGCGCGGTGGGAGGCTGCTCGGGGCCGGCCACCGGCTGGCCGCCGCACCAGAGCATGTGCTCCCGCTCGGCGGGGACCACTCCGGGGATGCCGATGATGTGCGCGTAGTTGTTGATGTCCCGGTTGAACCCGATGCCGGTGGCCCCGACGACATCCGCGATGTGTCGGCCGTTCAGCGTGTTCAGCACGAGGAAGGCGATGTCGCCCTGCGGAGCGGGGGCGTCGACCCAGCCGGCCGCCCGCCAGGTCCACCAGCCGTAGGGGGCGTTCCCCGCGTCGTAGCCGGGAGCGAACTTGAAGTCGTGCCCGCCCTCCACGCAGTGCCGGGCGGTGGCGATGACATCGCGGTTGGCGCTGGAGACGACGTTGGCGGTGCACACGCCGTCCCCGGTGAGCAGCCGCCCGGTGGTGCCCCAGACGCTGGCCTTGGCGCCGGCCATCGCGTCGGCGTTGGCCTTGGCGCCTCCGTTCGGGCTGACGGTCGGTTCGGTCGCGTGGATCGTCAGCGGCTGGCCGTCGAGGGAGCTCTCCTTCTCGGGCGCCCAGCTCGTACTGCCGGCATTCGCCGGGTTGATCAAGACGTGGCTCTTGCCGCTGACCCGCTCGATCGGCTTGGCGTCCGTGGCCGGTGCGGCGGACGAGGCCGGCACGGCCATGCCGAGGGCCGCCACCGATGCCACGACTGCTGCGAGGAGACCGCGCATGCGCATGGTTGTCCTTCCTTCGCTGTGGGGTGTGCTGTCTGCTGTCCCGTCAGCTTGGAGGCAGCATGTCAACAACGAGTCAACAACATGTCAATGGCCGGCGCGGCGACCGGCGCCGGCGACCGCGGCCCAACGCGGTGATCACCGTCCTCGGCCCGCCGATGCCGCCCCTGCTGCCGGTGGCCCAGCTCTACGCGCGCTACATCCCCTTGCTGCCGTGCCCTGAGGGCGCGGACCTGCTGCAGGTGCTGTGGTGTCCGCTGAACCACGATCCGTCGCGGTTGCCCGCGGCCAGGGTGGTGTGGGGCTCCTCCGCGCAGGTCGACGCGCTGCTGACCGATCCGCCGCTACCGGCTGACGTGGAGAATGACGGCGACTACGTGCCCGAGCCGTGCGTGCTGCACCCGGAGGTGGTGACGGAGTACCCGGCGCCGCTGGAGCTGGGGGCCGACCTCGCGGACCGGATCGGGGACTGGTGCGAGCGGGAGTTCACCGGCACCGATCCGAGGTACCGGTACGCCGAGGAGTTCCGGGCCTGCTACCAGTACGAGCTGTCGGTCGCCCCTGGGTGGAAGGTCGGCGGGCGGTTCGACCGGTGGGTGAGCAGCAAACGGCGACGCGGGCGAGGACGAGTCCGGTGTTTGTCCGGCGGCGGCGGGCCGGGCGTCGTGCGGAGCGGTCGGGGACCAGGCCTCGCAACTCACCCAACCCGTGCGGCCCTTCCACCGCCACGGCCCCACCAGCACCGGGACCGTTCATCCCATGGCCGTCAATCCGCCTCTTGGTCCCAGGGCGGCAGCTTGGTGGTCGCAGGCTGTCCGAGGTGGTCGCGCAGTTCGTGCCTGCCCAGATCCGTGAGGGCGAGGGCACGGGTGGTTCCGATCCGGGTCAGCCACCCGGCGGCCAGGGCGTGCCCGCAGATGGCGGCGCCGACGGCCCCGCCCAGGTGCGGGCGCCGTTCGGTCCAGTCCAGGCAGGCGCGTACCAGCGGTCTGCGGGAGGCGTCGGGCAGTGCGATGCCCAGGTCGTGGAGCCAGGCCGCCCCTTCGGCGGTGAGCGACGGATCGGCTCCCCACGCCAACAGGCCGAGGCCGGCCATCGAGTCGGTGACGGCCAGGCCCAGTTCTCCGGCCAGGTGGTCGTAGCAGAGCCGCGCGCGGGCCAGGGCCCGCTGCCGCCCTGAGCCCGACAGCGAACGCGGCCTGGGGGTGTGGCGCGGCGCGAGTGCGGCGAGGCTCTCGATCAGGGCCATCACGCGCGGATCGGCCATCCGCAGGTAACGGTGGCGTCCGTGGCGTTCCTCGGCGAGGAGTCCGCCACGTACGAGCACGTTCAGGTGCTCGGTCGCGGACGAGGCCGCGACACCGGCATGGCGGGCCAGTTCCATGGCCGTCCAGGCCCGGCCGTCCAGCAGGGCCAGGCAGAAGTCCGCCCTGGTGCCGTCGGCCAGCAGCCTGGCCACGGCGGCCAGGTCCACGCCGACGTCCCGGCCCTCGCGCTGGTGGTCCATGTCCCCGATTGTCGTCGATCTCGCTTCGGGCCCGGCCGAAGCGTCCGCGCCCTAACGTCTCGTACCGGCCGAGGCCACCGCGCCCTGCGCCCGCACACCTTCCGCCAACCGCCCTGGGAGCCCCATGCCTGCCACCGACAACACGCCATCGAACCCCTGGCCCGGCATCGGCCTCACGGTCACCGACGCCCCGAAGCCCGCCGACGTATCGCTCATCTCCGACGCCCTGGACCGGTTCAACACCGACTCGACAGCCGTCGACGACCGCCGCCCACTGGCCGTCCTGGTACGTGACTGCGTGACCTCCCAGGTGATCGGTGGCCTGACCGGTCGCACCTCACTCGGGCTGTTCTTCCTCGACCTGTTCTTCCTGCCGGCCGAGTTGCGCCACGGTGGCCTGGGCAGTGAGATCCTGCGCCGGGCCGAAAGCGAAGCCCGCGCACGCGGCTGCCGCACGGCGGTCCTGTACACGATCAGCTTCCAGGCTCCCGGCTTCTACGCGAAGCACGGCTGGCGACGCCTGGGCGAAGTCCCGTGCGACCCGCCGGGCACCAGCAGGGTCTTCATGACAAAGGACCTCGACCCGCCGTCAGCCGCCTGAATCCGCAGCACCGCGGTTCTGCGTGCCGTGTTCTGCCCGCTCCTCAAGGACCGCGGTGGCGGGTGAGCATACGGCCTCTGCCCCGAGCAGCCGACGGGTTAGCCCCCGCGGCCGGCAGAGCGGCGGCGGGGGCCTGCCGTCAGGTCGCCTCCGTCCGTCGAGGTACTCGCGCGTCCCTGGCCTGACCTCGTCCATTCCCGCCCCTTCCTTCTCACTCCTGTGGCACCTGTTGCCCCGGACGATACGCACCGCCGCAGACAACCCCCGGTGCCGCGGCCCGCCCGGCGCGGCCGGTTCTGACCGGGTCCCAGGGCCGCAGGCGCGCAGGCCGGTTACGGGGAAGCTTCCGAAACGGGAACCGTTTCCAAAAACCCCGCCATCGATCGGTCAAGGTCTGGCGGAACGCGGCCGTAGCGACCGCCCGCTGCGCCAGGGTGGGCGCCATGAGACTCCTGAAACCCCGCCTTGCCCCGCGCGCGGGCCGGACGCCGTTCCGCGCGCTGCCGCTGATCGCGCTGGTCGTGGCCGGCGCGGTGATATCCCTCGGTACGGTCGTCCCGGCCGCGGCCGCGACCTCCCGGGTCGACCTGAACGTCCTCGTCGTCACCGACGGCAACCCGTGGGTCGAGGGCATCCACAAGCAACTGGTCTCCGAGGGCGTGCCGACCACCGTGGTCGACCTCACCAGCAGCAACCGCGCCACCCTCACGGCGTCCTTCCTCGCCGACGCCCTGGCCGACGGCACACCGCACGGCCACTTCGAGGGCGTCGTCCTGCCCAACGACGCGCCGAGCCAGCTCTCCGCCGCCGAACTCTCCGCCCTCACCGGCTACGAGCAGGCCTACCACGTCCGGCAGGTCGACTCCTACGTGTGGCCGGGCGCCAACACCGGTCTGAGCACGCCCTCGTGGACCGGTTCGCTCGACGCGACCACCGCCACCGCGTCCTCCTCCGCCCGGACCGACGCCTTCCGCTACCTCAACGGCCCGGTGCCGTTCGAGGGCACCGCGGGCGGCAGCGGCTCGTACGGCGCGCTGGCCACGCCGGTGCCCGACAACCCGACCACCGGCTCGCACTTCGAACCGTTCCTCACCGAGACGGTGCCCGGCACCTCGACGCAGGGCGTGCTCGCTGGCGTCTACACCAGCGGCGGCCGCCAGCAGTTGGTCCTCACCTTTGCCTACAACTACGACCAGCAGCAGTTCCGGCTGCTCGCACACGGAATCGTCGACTGGGTGACGCGGGGCGTCCACCTGGGCTACTGGCGCAACTACTTCTCGGCACACATCGACGATCTGTTCAACGCCAACTCCCGGTGGAGCCAGAGCGGCAAGTGCACCCCGGGCGAAGGCGACTGCGCCGCCGGCGTGCCGGACACCACGCCCATCCGGATGGCCGCCTCCGACGTCACCGACACGGTGAACTGGCAGCAGCAGAACGGCTACACCCTGGACTTCCTGTTCAACGCCGGCCCGGGTGTCGAGTACCAGCAGGAGCAGGGCGGCGACGACCCGCTGAGCGACGCGCTGCTGGCGAACAAGAACAGCTTCCGGTGGGTCAACCACACCTACGACCACCCGTTCCTGGGCTGCGTGCAGGACTTCTCGGTGATCCCCTGGCGGTGCCAGACCGACGCCTCGGGCGCCATCGAATACGTCGACCAGCCCACCATCAGCTCCCAGATCACCCAGAACATCCAGTTCGCCCAGGCCAACGGCCTCCCGTTCCGGCCGAACGAACTGGTCGCGGGCGAGCACTCCGGCACCGTGATGCTGCCGCAGCAGCCCGACGACAACCCGAACTTCCTGGCCGCGCTGAGCGCCGACAACATCCAGTGGCTCGGCGTCGACGCCTCCCGCGAGAGCGGGCAGCGTCAGATCGCCTCCGCGCTCGGCACCCCGCGCCACCCGGTCAACGTGTTCTACAACGTCTCCACCCAGGCCGACGAGGTGAGCGAGTACAACTGGCTCTACACCTCCAAGGCGAACGGTGGCAGCGGCAACTGCGAGGCCAACCCGGCCACCACGACCTGCATCGCACCGCTGGACCCGAACACCGCCTGGTCGAGCTACGTCCTGCCGCTGCAGGTCAGGATCACCCTCGGGTACGTGCTCTCCAACGACCCGCGGCCCTTCTTCATGCACCAGTCCAACCTGACCGACGACAAGCTGGCACTGCAGACCCTCACCGGCATCCTGTCCACCTACCGCACCTGGTTCACCGCGGACACCCCGGTGGTCAACCAGACCCTCACCGACTCCGGGACGGTCCTCCAGCAGCAGGCCGGCTGGCAGCACGCCCAGAACACGGGCTCGGCCACCGGCTACATCCAGGGCGGCGTGGTCACCCTCCAGGGGACCTCCGGCACCGCCGTGCCGGTCACCGTGCCCGCCGGCACCACCGTCGCCGGCGGTGCCACCTTCGGGGCCGCGTACGGTGGCGAGCAGTCCGCGAACACCACGCTCGGCGCGACGGCGACCGCACTGACGCTGCCCACGAACGTGTTCGGTACGGTGGCCGACTCGACCCCCACCGGCCCGGGCGCGGAGCTCGCCTCCTACGCCAAGGGCTCCCCGCACGACGTGCGCCGCGACGGCGACGCCATCGTCATCACCGACCCGACCGGCACCCACGTCCTGCCCAAGCTCGCCGGCGCGCCGGAGGAGCAACTGCACATCGGCGACCACCACCACAACCCGTACAACGCCGTCCCGAAGGCACCGGCCAAGAAGTAGCCCGCACCCCGTACCGCGCACCCCGTACCGCGGCGGCGGGCCGCACGAGCGCTCCCCGGCCCGTGCGGCCCGCCGCCCGCCGTCGGCCCGGCTACGCGGTGCCGACGGTGAGCCGGGTGATGGTCCCGACCACCTCGGTGTCGGTCGCGTCGAGCAGCGAGGCCCGGACGGCCGCCGTGTCACCCGCGACGTAGCGGCTCTGGTTCAAAGTCGTGACCGGGACGGTCACTTGGACATTCGCGCCCGTGCAGTTCGGGGTGAAGCGGGCGTAGCCAAGGGCGCCGGACGCACGGTCCTCGGCGGTCACGGTCGCGGACGCGACGAGACCGCCGGCGTCGCAGGAGTACGCGATGGTGACGTTCACCGTCGCCGAGGCGCCACCGGAAACGGTCGCGCCGTCGACCCGCACCCCGGTGCCGGCGTGCGCCGGGGCCGCACCGAGCACCGCCCCCGCGAGCAGTGCGGGTACGCCGAGCAGAGTCACGATCCTGCCGTTCATGATGTCCCTTCCCATGCCGATCACCGGTGCCACCCCGACGACGGCGGACCGGTCAGGCGGCGGTCGATCCCGGAGTCCTTCCCAGGGTGATACGCCGGGGTCGGCACCACCGGCACCACCGGCAGCGTCAAGGCACTACCTGAAAAGTCGACTTGACTTTACATCATCTATCAAGCTTGGCCGGGCAATTGATCAAAATCGAGGCGTCGCTCCACCTGACCTCGGCGGTCGGCGCTGAACCCGCCCTCCGCCCGCGCAGCCCCTCCCAAGCGGGCTGCCCACGCCGCCCGCTACTGCCTCGGCGCGCTCGGCGAGTTCGGGTGTGTTCGAGGTCGCGGCCGCGGACCAGTGGCGGATCACTCCCCAGGTTCGACCCACTGCGACCGCCAGGCCGGCGGGTCGAACGGGTCGGCGAAGTACTGCGTCTCCCGCACCACGCGGCCTGCCGAGAACTCCATGATGCTCACGGTCTGCGTGGGTTTGCCGTCATAGGTGAGCACGAATTCGGTCACCCAGAGGTCGCCGGATCCGAGGATCCTGCGCACGGTGAAGGTCCGGACCGCGGGATGTTGGGTGCGCAGTGCCTGGATGTTGCTCCTGCCGCGGATGACCTCGCCGGACTGCGGGTACTCGACGATGACGTCGTCGGCGTAGATGTCGTGTTCCGCGTCCGCGTCGCCGCTGTTCGATGCGGCCCAGTGCCGGTCCAGCAGGGCCCGGGCAACCGTCGCTTCCACCGTCATGGCCCTTTCGCTCGGAACACCACGTGCCCCATGTCCTGCGACGCGGGCGCGTGCCTGGGCCGGATCGCTCCAGGACTGGTCACTTGAGGATCTCCAGCATCCGGTTCCCGAGGACCGCGGCCGAGGCCGGGTTCTGTCCGGTCACCAGGTTGCGGTCCTCGACCATGTAGGGCTCCCAGACCGGACCGCGGCTGAAGTCGACCCCGACCTTCGCCTTCACGTCGGTCTCCAGCAGCCACGGCGCCCTGGAGGCCAGTCCGACGCCGTCCTCCTCCTCGTCGGTGAAGCAGGTGATGTGGTAGCCCTTGAACGGCGACTCGCCGTGGATCCTGGTGGCCAGCATCGCGGCGGGACCGTGACAGACGATGAACAGCGGCTTGCCCGAGGCCAGTTGCCGGGTCAGCAGCCGCCCCACGTCGGCGTCCCACGCCAGGTCCGCCATCGGACCGTGACCGCCCGGCAGGTAGACCGCGGCGTAGTCCTCCAGACGCACGTCCGACAGCTGTAGCGGTCGACGCAGCACCTCGGCGGAACGGATGACGGCCTCCAGCTCCAGGGCGCTGTCGTTTCCGCCGACCATCTCGGGGCGCAGGCTCATCATGTCGACGGTCGGTGTCACACCGTTGGGCGTCGCGACGACGACCTCGTGACCGGCGTCCGCGAGGATCTTGTACGGGTTCGCGAACTCCTCGGCCCAGTAGCCGGTCGCGTGCCGCGTGCCGTCCTTCAACACCCAGTAGGTGGCTCCGCTGACGATGAAAAGCACCTTTGCCATGGCAGAGATCCCCTCTCGGACACATGCCAGGAGTGGGTTCGGCGGGATGCCCCACGGCGGGATGTCCCACGCAACCGACCCGCCCCGCCGGTCTCCTCCCCTCGCCCCACGCAACCACGCTAGGCAGCTGCGCCGACCGCGCGCAACCCGGTGCTCCGTCGGCGGTAGCGCCCCCGGTCACGGACACCTCCGGTCACATGTCCAGGACCACGTCGGCCGGGGGCGTCGAGCAGCAGATGAGCGCGCTTCCCGTGGCGGGGGGCTCCAGGGGCTGCGGGGCGTACTCGACGTGGCCGGAGAGGAGCGCGGTCTCGCAGGTGTGGCAGATTCCGGTGCGGCAGGACCAGCGTACGGGCACGTCGCACGCCTCGGCGAGTCCGAGCAGCGTGCCGTAGTCAGGGTGCCAGGGGACGATCAGCCCGGTGCGCGCGAAGGCTACGGACGGTCCCGGGCGGCCGGCGGGAGGAGCGGCCGGTTGGTGCGGTGCCCGGGCGGGTCCGGTCAGCACGCCGGGGGTGACGGCGGACGTGGCCCCGAAGACCTCGGTGTGGATCCGGGAGGACGGCAGGCCGCAGGCCTGAAGGGCTCCGGTCATGTCCCGCATGAACGCGTTCGGTCCGCAGATGTAGGCGTTGGCGTCCGGAGGCGGCCCCAGGCCGCGGATCCGCTCGGGACTGAACCGCCCGCTGACCGTGTAGTCGACACCTGGGCGGTCGGCGCCGGACGGACGGCTGTAGGAGACGAACGACCGGCCTGCGGGCAACTGGGCGAGCAGTGCGCGCACTTCGTCGGCGAACGGGTGGTTCTCGCCGTCCCGGGCCGCGTGCAGCCACCACACCGCGCGCTGCGAGTGCTCCGCGGCCAGGGCGTGCAGCATGGCCAGGACCGGGGTGGCGCCGACACCGGCGGACAGCAGCAGGACCGGAGTGTCCGCGTCCGCGAGCAGGAACGTGCCGCGCGGGGCGGCGACATCGAGGACGTCACCCACCTTCACGTGCTGGCGCAGGTAGGTGCTGGCGACACCGTTCGGCTCCTGCTTGACACTGATGCGGTACGTTTCGGCGCCCGGCCGGCCGGAGAGCGAGTAGTTGCGGATGACCGGGGAGGCCTGGGGGTCCGGCCGCAGGCGGACCGTGAGGAACTGCCCCGGCAGAGCGGCGGGGAGGGGCTCGCCGTCGACCGCCGCCAGAGTGAGCGAGAAGATGCCCGCGCTCTCCGGCTCGATGCGGGAGACTTCGAGCCGACGGAACCCGGGCCAGGCCGGCGGCGGGCTGCTGGTGGTCAGCCCGCGGTTTCCACCCGCGGCGCCGGAGCCGCGGTCCGCGTCGTCGAGCAGGGCTCGCAGCGACGTCTTCCAACCGGGGCTCAACGCGGTGATGCGCAGGGCCCGTTCGAGCTGAGGCCGGGCGTGGCCGGGCAGGTAGAGCAGCGCGTCGATCTCCGCGACGGTCATCTCCTCGGGGCCCGAGGCGATCTTCACGATCTCGTCGCCGGCCCGCACCCGCCCTTCGGTCAGCACCCGCATGTAGAAGCCCGGGCGGCGATGGGTCACCAGCAGGGCGGCCATCTGCGGCTCGCCGAGCCGCAACCCCACGCGGTAGCACGTCACGCGGGGTTGGGTGACCTCGAAGACCGCACCGCCGATCCCGTAGCGGTCACCGATGCACACCTCGTCGTCGGAGAGTCCGTCCACGGTGAGGTTCTCGCCGAACTGGCCGTACGTGAAGTCGTCCCGCTTCAGGTGCTCCTGCCAATGGCGGTAGGAGCTCAACTGGTAGACCAGTACGGCACGTTGCTCGCCGCCGTGCCCGGCGAGGTCACCCTGCCCGTCGCCGTCCAGGTTGAGCCGGCGCGCCATCACGGGCCCGGCGACGGGGTCCTTCCAGATGCCGGTGCGGGTGGTCCTGCCCTGCCAGGAGACGTCCTTGGGCATGCCGACGTTCACGGCGATCAGAACGGCCATGACCTGTGCTCCTCCCGTGCTCGACAGGCCGGTTCCTCCAGCGTCGTATGGTCGGCCGCCGGCCGCACCCGATGAGCTCTGCGCGGCGCCGGGGCGCGGCGACGAGTAGAGTGAGAACCGGTGGGCGCCGCCGCCGGACGTGTGCCGCAGGCGCGGGTACGCCGTCGTCGTCGAGGCGATCATGAACCTCGACGATCATGCACCTCGAACAGGCCTCGTTCGTCACCGGCGAGGTCCTGTGTGTCGACGGCGGCCAGAGCGCCGGCTTCTGAGAGGGCGGTTCGTGAGTTGATGTCCGCTTTGGCATGAGGTTGAGAGGACTGCTTGTCACGAGGCTGCGGGCGGCTGTGGCCGGCGAGGGT
>NZ_JBFBHW010000071.1:0-38348 GCF_040685395.1 Kitasatospora sp. NPDC088779
GGTGGGTTTTTTTTTGTCGGACGGGCCGACTTCCCACTCCGCACCCGGCGGATCAGCTCGCCCAGCCGGACGTCCGCCAGGCGTTGACGCCCGGGTGGACGGCCGGGCGGAACAGGCGGGAGCGGTCGTTCCAGGGGGCGGCCGGGCCGGCACCGGCCAGGCGTGCCGCCTCGGCGGCGGCCTGCGCGGCGGCGGCCCGGGCCTGGACCACCGCCAGGACGGCGGCGAGCTCCTCGGGGGTCGGCTGCCCGTGCAGCACGTGGATCGGGGCCATGGCTCAATTCTCTCCCGACGGGGGCCTACAGGGGGATGTTGCCGTGCTTCTTCGGCGGCAGCACCTCGCGCTTGCCGCGCAGTGCCCGCAGACCCCGGACGATGTGTCGGCGGGTCTCGCTCGGCGGGATCACCGCGTCCACGTAGCCGCGCTCGGCCGCCAGGTACGGGTTCAGCAGGGTGTCCTCGTACGAGGCGATCAGCTCGGCCCGCTTCTGCTCGGCGCCGCCCGCCGCCCCGGCCTCGGCGATCTCCCGCCGGTGCAGGATGTTGACCGCGCCCTGCGCGCCCATCACCGCGATCTGCGCGGTCGGCCAGGCCAGGTTGAGGTCGGCGCCCAGGTGCTTGGAGCCCATGACGTCGTACGCGCCGCCGAAGGCCTTGCGGGTGATCACGGTGATCAGCGGGACGGTCGCCTCGGCGTAGGCGTAGATCAGCTTGGCGCCGCGGCGGATGATGCCGTCCCACTCCTGCTCGGTGCCGGGCAGGAAGCCGGGCACGTCGACGAAGGTCAGCACCGGGATGTTGAAGGAGTCGCAGGTCCGGATGAAACGGGCGGCCTTCTCGCTGGCGTTGATGTCCAGGCAGCCGGCCAGGTCCATCGGCTGGTTGCCGACGATGCCGACGGACTGGCCCTCGACCCGGCCGAAGCCGGTGATGATGTTGCCCGCGTACAGCGGCTGGGTCTCCAGGAACTCGCCGTCGTCGACGATGTGCTCGATCACCTTGCGCATGTCGTACGGCTGGTTCGCCGAGTCCGGCACGATGGCGTCGAGTTCGAGGTCCTCGTCGGTGACGGTGAGGTCCGCCTGCTCGGGGTAGGACGGCGGGTCCGACAGGTTGTTGGAGGGCAGGTACGAGAGCAGGCTCTTGACGTACTCGACGGCCTCCTTCTCGTCGGTGGCCAGGTAGTGCGCGTTGCCGGACTTGCTGTTGTGGGTGCGGGCGCCGCCCAGCTCCTCCATGCCGACGTCCTCGCCGGTCACGGTCTTGATCACGTCCGGGCCGGTGATGAACATGTGCGAGGTCCGGTCGGCCATCACCACGAAGTCGGTGATCGCGGGGGAGTACACCGCGCCGCCCGCGCAGGGGCCCATGATCAGCGAGATCTGCGGGATCACGCCCGAGGCGTGCACGTTGCGGCGGAAGATCTCGCCGTACAGGCCGAGCGAGACCACGCCCTCCTGGATCCGGGCGCCGCCGGAGTCGTTGATGCCGATGACCGGGCAGCCGGTCTTCAGCGCGAAGTCCATCACCTTGACGATCTTCTCGCCGAACACCTCGCCCAGGGAGCCGCCGAACACGGTGAAGTCCTGGGCGAAGACGGCGACCTGGCGGCCGTCCACGGTGCCGTAGCCGGTCACCACGCCGTCGCCGTACGGGCGGTTCCGCTCCTGCCCGAAGTTCGTCGAGCGGTGCCGGGCGAACTCGTCGAACTCGACGAAGGAGTCCTCGTCCAGCAGCTCCGCGACCCGCTCGCGGGCCGTCAGCTTGCCCTTGGCGTGCTGCTTCTCCACGGCCGCGGCGGAGCCGGAGTGCACCGCCTCGTCGAGCCTGCGCCGCAGGTCGGCGAGCTTGCCGGCGGTGGTGTGGGGGTCGTACGGCGCCTCGGTCATCCGGTGGCTCTCCCTGATCCATGGGCCGCGACCTGTTCGAGTGCGCGCGGGCCGGAGTGGGGGCCCGCGCATGAGGGCAGGGCGGCGCTGCGAACTACCGTTGGGTAGCGTAGCCAGCGCGCGGGCCCGGACGTCACGTCCTGGCGTTATGGCCATCGACACAGTGTGTCAACGCGCGTTCTGCGGGACGATGGGGCGGCCTACGCCCCCGGCGTCCGCACACCCCCTAGTGTTCTGGACCATGACCGCACCCGACTCCCCCCGCCGCAGTGGACTGCGCGGTTTCGGCCACGCCGGACCGTCGCCGTGGACCGACCTGGACCGCCCGCCGCTGGACGAGGCGGCGCTGCGCCGCGACCTGCTGGTCCCGGACGGGCTCTGGACCTCGGTGGACGTCGTCGCCGAGACCGGCTCCACCAACAACGACCTCGCCGCCCGCGCCCGGGCCGGCGCCCCGCAGGGCGCGGTGCTGGTCGCCGAGGTGCAGAACGCCGGGCGCGGCCGGCTGGAGCGCCAGTGGAGCGCCCCGGCCCGCTCCGGGCTGTTCCTGTCCGTCCTGCTGCGCCCCGAGGAGGTGCCGGTCGAACGCTACGGCTGGCTGCCGATCCTGGTCGGGGTGGCCACCGCCAGCACGCTGAGCCGGGTCGCCGGGGTCGAGGTCGGGCTGAAGTGGCCCAACGACCTCCAGGTGGAGATCGACGGCGCCGAGCGCAAGCTCGGCGGCATCCTCACCGAGCTGAGCGGTGGCGCCGTGGTCGCGGGCCTCGGCATCAACGTCTCGCTGCGCGAGCCCGAACTGCCCGTCCCCACCGCCGCCTCGCTCGCGCTGGCCGGCGCCGAGGTCACCGACCGGTCCACCCTGCTGCGCGCCCTGCTGCGCGAGTTCGCCGGGTTGTACCGCACCTGGACGGCCGCCGCCGGCGACCCGCACACCAGCGAGCTGCTCCGCGCCTACGCGGACCGCTGCACCACGCTCGGCCGCCAGGTGAAGGTGCACCTGCCGGGCGACCGGGAGCTGGTCGGCGAGGCGGTGGCGATCGACGGCGACGGCCGCCTGGTGGTCCGCACCCCCGACGGCGCACGCCGGGCGGTCGGCGCGGGGGACGTCGTCCACGTGCGCCCCGAGCCCCGCTGAACGGCACTCTTCACCTCTCCTTGACCCGGGCTGATGCCCCGGATCGCGCGATTCCGTGCGAACATTCCACCTGGCAGCGGTGTGAGGCGCGCCACTGCCCGCCGGGTGGCGGGCGCGCCCGGACAGGCAGGACACGAGGCGAGTGCGGCGACCGCACGGGGACGGACCGGTGGCAGAGGACGGCAGCAGCGGCGCGACATCGGGGACCCACGACCCCACGGTCGCGCTCGAACTGGAACGCCTGATCCTGGACGCGCCACGCCGCTACACCCCGTACCAGGCCGCGCGGGCCGCCGACGTCCCGATGGAGCTGGCGACCCGCTTCTGGCGGGCCATGGGCTTCCCCGACATCGGCCAGTCCCGGGCCCTCACCGACGGCGACGTGATCGCCCTGCGCCGGCTCGCCGGCCTGGTCGAGTCCGGCCTGCTCAGCGAGTCGATGGCGATCCAGGTGGCCCGCTCCACCGGCCAGACCACCGCCCGGCTGGCCGGCTGGCAGATGGACACCTTCCTGGAGAACCTCACCCAGGCCGTCGAGCCCGGCCTGACCCGCGCCGACGTCGCCTACCCGCTGGTCGAGCTGCTGCTGCCGGAGCTGGAGCAGTTCCTGGTGTACGTCTGGCGCCGCCAGCTCGCCGCCGTCACCGGCCGGGTGGTCCAGGCCGCCGAGGACAACGAGATCACCAGCGGCCGCCTCGCGGTGGGCTTCGCCGACCTGGTCGGCTTCACCCGGCTGTCGCGGCGGCTGGAGGAGGAGGAGCTCGGCGAACTCGTCGAGACCTTCGAGAACACCTGTTCGGACCTGATCGCCGGGCAGGGCGGCCGGGTCATCAAGACCCTCGGCGACGAGATCCTCTACGTCTCCGAGGACCCGGTCACCGCCGCCGAGATCGCGCTCAGCCTGATCGAGGCCCTCGCCGAGGACGAGACCATCCCCGCGCTGCGGGTCGGCATGGCCTTCGGCACGGTCACCTCGCGGATGGGCGACGTCTTCGGCACCACCGTGAACCTGGCCAGCCGGCTCACCTCGATCGCGCCCAAGGACGCGGTGCTGATCGACGGCGAGTTCGCCGCCGCGCTGGAGCAGTACGGCAGCGTGGCCCCGCCGGACGCGGACGGCCCCGGCCTCGCCGAGGCGCTGTCGGCCGCCGCCGGGATGCCCGCCTCGGGCCTGCCGGTGCCGGGCCTGGACGCCGGGCACCGGTTCCACCTGCAGCCGATGTGGCGCCGGCCGGTGCGCGGGCTCGGGCTGGTCGAGCCGTGGCTGCTGTCGCGGCGGCTGAAGCCGGAGTAGGCCTCCGCCGCTGCCCCTCCCGGGCCCTTCTCGCGCCTCTCCTGGAGCCTTTCCGCTCTCTTCCGGGCCCCTTCCGGTCTTCTCCTGTGCCCTTCCCGGCTTTTCCCGGGCCTTTCCAGCCTTCCCCGGCCCTTTCCAGGACGTGGCCCCGGGCCGGTCCCGATGCTTGGGGTGCCGAACGGTTGAAACCCGTACGGTCGGTTGCGGGTCCGCCCCGGCAAACGGGGCATAACCGAACGAAACCGCCATAGTCTTGGTGAAAGCGGCCGGGTGGGTGCGGCCGCCGTCGGGGGTCCGGCAGGACCGGGCACAGGGAGCGAGGCGAGCCGGTGAGCAGCGAGGCGATCATGACGGACCGCGGCTGCGACTGCGGCGGCCCGCGGCTGTCCGGCCAACTGCCCGACCTGCGGCTGCAGTCCGTGGTCGAGCTGGCCCAGGACATGGCCCGCGCGCTCACCCCGCTGGAGGCCGTCCGGGCCGCCGCCGCCCGCGCCACCGAGGCACTCGGGGCGACCATGGCGGCCGTCTCCGTCTGGGACCGCGAATCCGGCCGGCTCCGGGTCCTGGTCAACCACGGGGAGCTCGCGCCCGGCGAGGAGGAACTGCCCGAGGACGAGTCCTACCCCGTCGCCGACTTCCCCGAGATCGTCACCTATCTGGAGGAGCGCTGGACCACCGGGCGCCTCCCTCGGGCCTGGCTGCAGACCGCCGAGAACGCCGAACCGCACGCCGGACACGCCCACCCCACTGCCGGCGCGTACTGCCAGGAACGCGCCGCGGCGCTGCGTCGGCGAGGCCGCGCCTGCTGCGTGGTCGCCCCGATCGTCCTGCACGGGCAGGCCTGGGGCGAGCTGTACCTGGCCCGCAGCGTCGGGAAGCCCGGGTTCGTCGCCGCCGACGCCGACTACGCGACCCTGCTCGCGGCCCAGATCTCGGCCGGCCTCGCCCAGACCGAACGCCTCGCCGACCTGCGCAAACTCGCCTTCTCCGACCCGCTCACCGGCCTCGCCAACCGGCGCGCCGTCGACGCCCGGCTGGAGAGCGCCCTCACGACGCACAACCGGGACAACACCGTGGTCTCGCTCGTCGTCTGCGACGTCAACGGCCTCAAGCGGGTCAACGACCAGCTCGGCCACGAAATGGGCGACCGGCTGCTCGAACGGTTCGCCCACCAGCTCTCGGTCGCCGCGGCCAAACTCCCCGGCAGCCTCGCCGCCCGTCTCGGCGGCGACGAGTTCTGCCTGCTCGCCGAGGGGCAGAAGGCCGACGAGGTCGTCGCCGTCGCCGAGGAGCTCTGCGCCCGGGCCCTGGCCCTGTCCGAAGGCGAGGGCGTCGCCTGCGGCGTCGCCTCCACCGGCGACTCCATCGGCCCGGTCACCACCCCTGACCGGCTCTTCCGGCTCGCCGACGCCGCCCAGTACCGGGCCAAGGCCGCCCGGGCCGCCCACCCCGTCGTCGCCGGGCGCAGCCACGGCCCCGGCTTCTCGCCCGACCCCACCGTGCTGCTCGCCGACGCCGCCGACCCGCACCACCGGGCCGACGGACGCGCCCGCCCGGGCCGGGCCGGGGCGGGCGACCGGCGGCGCTTCCGGGGCGCCGCGCACAGCGCCGACCCGGGCCAGCTGCTCACCGCCGTCCTCGCGGCCCTCGACCAGGCCGCCGCCGCCCGCGCCGTCCACCCCGCCGACACCCTCGGCAAGCTCGTCGTCGTCGCCGAGGCCTCCGCCCGGCTGCTCGACGCCGTCGGCTGGTGGGTCTCCTACGTCCCGCCCGGCTCCCACCTCATGCGCACCGCCCAGCACGCCGTCTACCGGATGACCAGCGGCCCCAGCAGCACCCGCGCCGAGACCCAGCGGGCCCAGATCGAGGCCCCGGACGCCGTCTTCGACCTGCGCCACTACCCGATGACCCGCCGCGCCGTCCGCGGCGGCGCCTTCGCCCTGCGCGCCGGCGCGGCCGGCAACGACCCGGCCGAGGAGGCCATGCTGGTCGTCTCCGGCTACCGCGGCATGGTCGCCGCCGGCGGCCAGAACCCGGCCGGCGGCTGGCTCGTCGAACTCTTCGCCGACGACGCCACCCTGCCGCTGGGCCAGGCCGCCTTCGCCATGCGCGCCCTGGTGGCCGTCGCCCTGGCGGGCGCGGCCTCGCCCCCGGTGGTGTGAGGCCGGGGGAGGCTGGTCGGCGCGGTCAGGCCGGCCCGAGGGCGCGCAGGACCGCCTCGACCAGGCGGTCGGCGTAGGCGGGGTCGAGCGGGCCGAGCCGGTAGAGCCAGCGGTAGTGGAGCGGGCCGTAGAGGAGTTCGAGGGCGAGGTCGAGGTCCGCGTCGGGGGCGAGCTGGCCGGCCTCGCGGGCGCTGTGCAGGCGGGCGCGGGTGACGTCGAGGAGTGGGTTCAGCAGGCGGGTGCGGTACTCGGCGTACAGGGCCGGGTCGTTGAGCATCTCGGCGGTGATGGCGCGGTAGCTGCGGTCGAGGGCGGGGTCGGTGAGCTCGGCGGTGGTGGGGCGCAGGACGGTTCGCAGGTCGGCGGCGAGGTCGCCGGTGTCAGGGAGGTCGAGGCCGCCCTCGTGCTCGTTGGTGGCGAGGAAGGCGTCGAAGACGACGGCGCCCTTGGACGGCCACCAGCGGTAGATGGTCTGCTTGCCGACGCCGGCCCGGGCGGCGATCGCCTCGATGGTGAGCTTGCCGAAGCCGACCTCGGCGACGAGTTCGGAGGCGGCGGCGAGGACGGCGGCGCGGGAGCGTTCGCTGCGGCGGGCGGGATCGGGGGCGGTTCTGTGGGCCATGGCGGAAATTCTAAGCGAAGTGGCGAGACGGTACGTATCGTCTTGACGCGGCGTCGGATCCGGGATCATGCTGGAGCGGCGCCAGCGAGACGGACCGTCTCGTCTTGTTCTGAACCCTGGAGGCCCCATGACCCGCTCCGCCCACCCCGCCCACATCCTGATGGTCTCGGTCCCGGCCCACGGGCACGTCAACCCCAGCCTCGCCGTGATCGCCGAACTGGTCGCCCGGGGCCACCGGGTCAGCTACGTCAACGACGCCTCCTTCGCCGAGGCCGTCGAGTCCACCGGTGCCCGCCTCGTCCCGTACCCGACGCGGCTGCCGCTCGCCGACGACCCGAGCGGGTGGCCGGAGGACCCGGTGGCGATCCAGGAGGTGTTCCTGGACGACGCCCTCGCGATGCACCCCGTCCTGCTGGAGGCCTTCGCGGACGACCGCCCCGACCTGGTGCTCCACGACATCGCGGGCTTCGCCGGGCGGGCGCTCGGCGAGCGGCTGGGCGTGCCGGTGGTGCAGCTGTCGCCCACCTACGTCGGCTGGGAGGGCTTCGAGCAGGACATGGCGGAGGTGTACGAGGCGATCCGCAACGGGCCCGGCGGCGCCGAGCACCACCGGCGGTTCGCCGACTGGCTGGCCGAGGCCGGGGCGGTGGAACGCGACGTGGACGCCTTCAAGGGCCGCCCGGTGCGGGCCGTCGCCCTGATCCCGCGCGCCCTGCAGCCCAACGCGGACCGGGTCGACGAGCGGCGCGTCAGCTTCGTCGGGCCGTGCTTCGGCGACCGCGCCCATCAGGGGGAGTGGCGGCGGCCGGCCGCCGCCGAGAAGGTGCTGCTGGTCTCGCTCGGCTCGGCCTTCACCCACCAGCCCGCGTTCTACCGGGCCTGCGTCCAGGCCTTCGGCGACCTGCCCGGCTGGCACACGGTGCTCCAGGTCGGCGCGCACACCGACCTGGCCGACCTGGGCGAGGTGCCGGACACCGTCGAGGTGCACCGGTGGGTGCCGCAGCTGTCGGTGCTCGCGCAGGCGGACGCCTTCGTCACCCACGCGGGCATGGGCGGCTCCAGCGAGGGGCTGTACCACGGCGTGCCGATGATCGCCGTGCCGCAGGCCGCCGACCAGTACGCCAACGCGGACGCGCTGGTGGGGCTCGGCGTCGCCCGCCGCCTGGACACCGGGGAGGCCACCCCGGAGGCGCTGCGCGGCGCGCTGCTGGAGCTGGTCGGCGACCCGGCGGTGGCCGAGCGGCTGAAGGCGCTGGCTGCCGCCGGCCGGGCCGAGGGCGGCACCGCCCGCGCGGCGGACCTGATCGAGGCCGAGCTCAGGGGGTGACCGGCGCGGCGGGGGAGGACGTGGCGGGGGAGGGCGCGGTGATCCGGTCCGGCCGGGTGTAGACGTTCGCGCCCTCCCCTCGCAGGAAGCCGACCAGGGTCAGGCCCAGCTCCTCCGCGAGGTCCACCGCGAGCGAGGACGGCGCCGAGACGGCCGCCAGCAGCGGGACGCCCGCCAGCGCGGCCTTCTGGGTCAGCTCGAACGAGGCCCGGCCGCTCACCAGCAGGACGTGCCCGGTCAGCGGCAGCCTGCCCTCGCGCAGCGCCCAGCCGACCACCTTGTCCACCGCGTTGTGCCGCCCGACGTCCTCGCGGGCGCAGAGCAGTTCGCCGGTGGCGGCGTCGAACAGGCCGGCCGCGTGCAGGCCGCCGGTGGACTCGAAGGTGCGCTGGGCGGCCCGCAGCCGGTCCGGCAGGCCGTACAGCAGGGACGGCGGGACGGTGAGCGGGTCCTCGCCCACCGGGTGGCGGACGTGAGTGCGGACGGCGTCCACGGTGTCCCGGCCGCACAGGCCGCAGGCGCTGGTGGTGAGCAGGTTGCGGTGCGCGGACAGCGGCAGCGCGCGGGCGGCGCCGCGCAGGGTGGCGTCGACGACGTTGTAGGTGTTGGCGCCGGCTTCGTCCGTCCCGGCGCAGTACCGCAGGGCGGCGAGTTCCTCGGAGGTGTGCACCAGCCCCTCGCCGACCAGGAACCCGGCTACCAGGTCGAAGTCCTGCCCGGGGGTGCGCATGGTGACGGTCAGCGGTTCGCCGCCGAGCCGGATCTCCAGCGGCTCCTCCGCCGCCAGCGAGTCCGGCCGCACCCCGCGCTCGTCCCCCCGCAGCCGCACCACCCGGCGCCGTGCCGTCGCCCGCGTCATCGCCCTGCCACCTCCGTGCGTGTCCGTGGGCACCAGCGTGCGGCACGGGGCGGGCCGGGGGAAAGTCCTGCCGGCCGGTACGGGGCGTGCGATCGTGGCCGTTCCGGATGGCGACCACCTGTTGTCATATCTTCATTCACCTGATGTGATGGTGTATATGGATATGCACAGTGCTGTGGCCCCCGACGCTCCGCTGGTCCAGGTCGGCAAGGCCGACGTCAGCGCCGAGGACGTGCTGGCCGTCGCCCGGGGGAACGCCCGGGTCGAGATAGGCCCCGACGCGCTCGCCGAGATGGCGACGGCGCGGGCACGGATCGACGCCCTCGCGGCCGAACCGCGCCCCGTCTACGGCGTGTCGACCGGATTCGGCGCGCTCGCCGTCCGGCACATCAGCCCCGAACTGCGGGCGCAGCTCCAGCGGTCGCTGGTGCGCTCGCACGCGGCCGGGATGGGACCGGCCGTCGAGCGCGAGGTCGTCCGGGCACTCGTCTTCCTGCGGATGAAGACGCTGGCCTCCGGCCGGACCGGGGTGCGCCCGCTGGTCGCGCAGACCATGGCCGCCCTGCTCAACGCGGGCATCACCCCGGTGGTCCGGGAGTTCGGCTCGCTCGGCTGCTCCGGCGACCTCGCGCCGCTGTCGCACTGCGCGCTGGTCCTGATGGGCGAGGGCGTGGCCACCGGCCCGGACGGCGTGGAGAAGCCCGCCGCCGAACTGCTCGCCGCCGCCGGCATCGAGCCCGTCGAACTGCTGGAGAAGGAGGGCCTGGCCCTCATCAACGGCACCGACGGCATGCTCGGCATGCTGGTGATGGCCATCGCCGACCTGCAACGGCTGTACACCACCGCCGACATCACCGCCGCGATGACCCTGGAGGCGCTGCTCGGCACCGACAAGGTGCTCGCCCCCGAACTGCACGCCCCGATCCGCCCCCACCCGGGCCAGGCGCTGAGCGCCGCCAACATGCTGGCCGTCCTCAAGGACTCCGGCCTCACCGGCCACCACCAGGACGACGCGCCGCGGGTCCAGGACGCCTACTCGATCCGCTGCGCCCCGCAGGTGGCCGGCGCCGGCCGGGACACCCTCGCCCACGCCCAGCTGGTCGCCTCCCGCGAGCTGGCCGCCTCGGTCGACAACCCGGTGGTGCTGCCGGACGGCCGGGTGGAGTCCAACGGCAACTTCCACGGCGCCCCGGTCGCGTACGTGCTGGACTTCCTCGCCATCGCCGCCGCCGACCTGGGCTCGATCTCCGAGCGCCGCACCGACCGACTGCTCGACAAGGCCCGCTCGCACGGCCTGCCGGCCTTCCTGGCCGACGACCCCGGCGTGGACTCCGGCCTGATGATCGCCCAGTACACCCAGGCGGCGCTGGTCAGCGAGAACAAGCGGCTCGCCGTCCCGGCCTCGGTCGACTCGATCCCGTCCTCCGCGATGCAGGAGGACCACGTGTCGATGGGCTGGTCCGCCGCCCGCAAGCTGCGCCAGGCCGTCGACAACCTCGGCCGGATCCTCGCCGTCGAACTCACCGCCGCCGCCCGCGCCCTGGAGATTCGCCAGCAGGCCGACGGCGCGGGCCGGACGGCCCCGGCCACCGCGGCCGCCATGGCCGCCGCCCGGGAGGCGGGGGTCGGCGGCGCGGGCCGCGACCGCTTCCTCTCGCCGGACCTGGAGGCGGCGGCTGCGCTGGTCGCCTCCGGGGAGCTGGTGCGGGCGGTGGAGCGGGTCACCGGGCCGCTGGCCTGAGCCGGTGTGACCTGGTGTGACCTGGTGAGATCGGTGCGTTCGGTGCGTTCGGCGTGACGGGCCGTCGGGTCCGGTGCGGGCGGCGGGGCTCAGTCCCAGTCGTCCCGGGACCGGGACCGCGGCTCGTCCCGGTCCCGGCGGTTGCCGAACGCGGCGGCGAAGTTGACCCCGACGATGCCCGCCCAACTGACGATCAGGCCGATGAAGCCGCCGCTCTGCGGGCTGGCCGCGATCGCGGTCAGCGGGATGCCGAGGACCAGCGAGATCACCGCAAGCCGGTTGCCGGGGAGGCCGAGCCCCGGCCCCGGGCGGTGCGGTCGGCGCCGGTGCGCGGGCTCGTAGTCGTCCATCCGCTCGGCCACCCGGCGCTCGACCCGGGCGTCCAACCGGGCGTCCAGGCGGCTCAGGAACGAGTCGACCAGCTCCGGCTCGTACTCCTTGCCGAGTTCCTTGCGAGCGTGCAGGGCGGCGTCGAGGTCGCGCCGCAGGTCGTCCTGGCGAGTGTCCATGGGACCAGCCTGGGCCCGCGCCGGGGCGCGGTCCATCCGTCGGTGGGGGAATCCGGGCGGGTTCAGGGAGAATTCAGGGTTACCCCGAGCTCCCACCCGCTCGGGCCGTCTCACCCGGCGTCCCGCCGTACGAGACGTCTTTGCCAGGCGCGACGCACTGCTGCACAGTCGTCGTCCGAATCGCTCGCATCCGGAGGTACCGCTGATGACCGCCACCGACGAGGCCGGCACGGTCGGCCCCTCCGCCCGGCTGCTCCAACTGTTCGAAGGCCACCGACTGACCCCGACCCAGCGGCGGATCGCGCACTCGCTGGTCCGGCACGCCACCGAGGCGCCGTTCCTCTCCAGCGTCGAGGTCGCCGAACTCGCCGGCGTCAGCCAACCGTCCGTCACCCGCTTCGCGGTCGCCCTCGGCTACGACGGCTACCCGGCGCTGCGCAAGCAGCTGCGCGAACTCGGCGCGGGCGAGACCGCCGCGCCGGAGACCCCCGACGACGCGGTGCGCAACGAGCACCAGCAGGCCGTGCTCGCCGAGATCGCCCACCTGCGCCACCTCGCCGAACTCCTCGCCGACCCCGAGCCGATCACCCGCGCCGCCCGGCTGCTCGCCGCCTCCCGCCCGCTGCCGGTGCTCGGCCTGCGGGCCGCCTCCGCGCAGGCACGCGGCTTCGCCTACTTCGCCGCCAAGGTGCACCCGGACATCCGCCTCCTCGACGAGGGCGGCAGCATGCTCGCCGACCGGCTGGAACAGGCCGCCGCGGCCGGGGCCACCGCGCTGCTCTGCTTCGCGCTGCCGCGCTACCCGCGGGAGCTGATGGACGCGCTGGTGGTGGCCCGCGAGTGCGGGCTGACGGTGCTGACCGTCGCCGACAGCGCCTTCGCGCCGGTCGCCAAGCTCTCCGACCTGATGCTGCCGGCCGCCGTCGGCACCGGGCTGGTCTTCGACACCGCGTGCGCGCCGATGATGCTCGGCCGGGTGCTGTTGCAGCGCATGTGTGACGAACTCCCGGGCGCGGAGGCCCGGTTGGAGGCCATCGAGCAGTCCGCCGCGGCACGTGGCCTGTTTTTGGAGTAGACACGGCGGGGAGTAGCCGTCACGAACCCGGGCATCCCCTACAGCAGGGGGTGCCGCCCATGCGCGTGATCCACGAGATGAAGTTCGTCGCCCGCCTGGCCTCGGGTGTCGACGAATGGTCCTGCCCCACCTGCGGACGCCGTGTCACCCTGCGGCGCCTGCCCGATCCCGAACTGACCGTCCTCGACCCGGGAGACGAGTCCGCCGTGCACGTCGGCGTCATCGAACCCGACGCCCGCACCGCCGCCGCGGCCGCCGAGAAGTACGGCCTCGGCCCGGTCCAGAACATCCCCCGCCCGCCGACCCCGCCCGCCCCCGACGCCGCCGACCGCCGCTGGCTCGCCGAGATCGGCATCGACTGGGACGGTGACGCCGCGGCCTGACTCAGGCGCGGGGTGCGTACGGCGGCAGTGCGGAGGTGTCCAGTTCGGCGGGCAGCGGGACGGGCAGCGGGACGGGCTCGCCGTACTTGCCGTGCAGCACGCCCTGGTACTCGCCGTCGCGGGGGTGGGTGCGAAGCGTCCAGACACCCTTGCGGGGGTCGACCGGGAGGAATGCTGGTTCTCCCACCGCGCGGGTAGGGCGACCAGGTCGGGCGTCGCGTGGTCGTCCTCGTCGCCTGGAGAGGCGATGGATGCCGCCTCGTAGGCCCCGAGGCCGGGCAGTCGTGATCCGATCCGTTCGCGCAGCTGCCGCACGGTGCCGGCGTGCTTGCCCCGGCGGGGCGGAGGCAGCAGCAGGGTGCCTCCGATGATCTCGACCCGCAGTCCGGTGCTCCGCTCGGTCGCCCCTGCTGCGTGGCGGAGCCTGCCGGGGAGTACGGGGATGGTCGCCATGACGTCCTCTGCTGACCCGAGTGGCTGGTGTTTCCGGCCTCAGGGTACGGCTGGCGGGCGTACCGACGTGGACGCTGATCGGATGGGTTCGGGGTCTGGTCGGGAGGTGATTGTTTGGATATATTCAGTCGAGCTGAATCTGAATGAATCCATCCGCAGGGAGGCCGGGACATGGTGCAGCAGGCGAGCGGGCCGCGTGAGGTCAGGGCGGCGCGGGGGACGGGGCTGACGGCGCAGGGGTGGCAGCAGGAGGCGGCCCTGCGGATGCTGATGAACAACCTCGACCCGGAGGTCGCCGAGCACCCGTCGAAGCTGGTCGTGTACGGCGGGACGGGCAAGGCGGCGCGGGACTGGCGTTCGTTCGACGCCATGGTGAGGACGCTGGAGGGGCTGAAGCAGGACGAGACCATGCTGGTCCAGTCCGGGCGGCCGGTCGGCGTCATGCAGACCCACGAGTGGGCGCCGCGGGTGCTGATCGCCAACTCCAACCTGGTCGGCGACTGGGCCAACTGGGAGGAGTTCCGCCGGCTGGAGAGCCTCGGGCTCACCATGTACGGGCAGATGACCGCCGGCTCGTGGATCTACATCGGCACCCAGGGCATCCTGCAAGGCACCTACGAGACCTTCTCGGCCGTCGCCAACAAGCGGTTCAACGGGACGCTGGAAGGCACCATCACCCTCACCGCCGGCCTCGGCGGGATGGGCGGCGCCCAGCCGCTGGCCGTCACCATGAACGGCGGCGTGGCGATCTGCATCGACTGCGACCCGTCCCGGATCGCCCGCCGGATCGAGCACCGCTACCTGGACGTCGAGGCCAAGGACCTCGGGCACGCGCTGGAGCTGGCCACCGCCGCCCGCGACAAGCGGCAGCCGCTGTCCATCGGCGTGCTGGGCAACGCCGCCGAGCTGGTCCCGCAGCTGCTCGCGATGGACGCGCCCATCGACATCGTCACCGACCAGACCAGCGCCCACGACCCGCTCGCCTACCTGCCGGTGGGCGTCGCCTTCGACGACATGGCGGACTACGCGGCGGCCAAGCCCGCCGAGTTCACCCAGCGGGCCCGCGAGTCGATGGCCCGGCACGTCGAGGCGATGGTCGGCTTCCAGGACGCGGGCGCCGAGGTCTTCGACTACGGCAACTCGATCCGCGGCGAGGCCCAACTGGCCGGTTACGACCGCGCGTTCGCCTTCCCCGGATTCGTCCCCGCGTACATCCGGCCGCTGTTCTGCGAGGGCAAGGGCCCGTTCCGCTGGGCGGCGCTGTCCGGCGACCCGCAGGACATCCACAAGACCGACAAGGCCGTCCTCGACCTCTTCCCGGAGAACGAGTCGCTGCACCGCTGGATCAAGATGGCCCAGGAGAAGGTGCACTTCCAGGGCCTGCCCGCGCGGATCTGCTGGCTCGGCTACGGCGAGCGCGACAAGGCCGGCGAGCGCTTCAACGACATGGTCGCCTCCGGCGAGCTGTCCGCGCCGATCGTGATCGGCCGCGACCACCTCGACTGCGGCTCGGTCGCCTCCCCGTACCGGGAGACCGAGGCGATGCTGGACGGCTCGGACGCGATCGCCGACTGGCCGCTGCTCAACGCCATGGTCAACGTGGCCTCCGGCGCGTCCTGGGTCTCCATCCACCACGGCGGCGGCGTCGGCATCGGCCGCTCGATCCACGCCGGCCAGGTCACCGTCGCCGACGGCACCGCGCTGGCCGGCGAGAAGATCCGCCGGGTGCTCACCAACGACCCGGGCATGGGCGTGATCCGGCACGTGGACGCCGGCTACGACCGGGCCACCGAGGTCGCCGCCGAGCGCGGGGTCCGCGTCCCGATGGGTGAGCTGTGACGTCCTCGTTCGAAGAGATGTGGGCGGAGCTGCTCCCCGTGGGCCGCTCCGCCGCCTCCGGCGGCTACCGCCGCTTCGCCTGGAACTCCGCCGACGCCGAGTGCCGGGCCTGGTTCGAGCAGCAGGCCCGTGACCGCGGCCTCGCCTACGAGCTGGACCGCAACGGCAACCAGTGGGCCTGGCTGGGCGATCCGAACGCGGGCGGGGCGGTCGTCACCGGCTCGCACCTGGACTCCGTCCCGGACGGCGGCGCCTTCGACGGCCCGCTCGGCGTGGTCTCCTCCTTCGCGGCCCTGGACGAACTCCGCGCACGCGGGGCCGAGTTCACCCGTCCGCTGGCGATCACCAACTTCGGCGACGAGGAGGGTGCCCGGTTCGGCGTGGCCTGCATCGGCTCCCGCCTGTCCGCCGGCGTGCTCTCCCGCGAGGCCGCGTACGAGCTGCGCGACGCCGACGGCGTCCGGCTGCCCGACGCGATGGAGCGGGCCGGCTACGACCCGGGCGCGATCGGCGCGGACGACGACCGGCTGGCCCGGATCGGCGCCTTCGTCGAACTCCACGTCGAGCAGGGCCGCCTCCTCGCCGAGGACCGGCCGGTCGGCGTGGCCAGCGCGATCTGGCCGCACGGCCGCTGGCGGTTCGACTTCCACGGCGAGGCCAACCACGCCGGCACCACCCGGATCGAGGACCGCCGCGACCCGATGCTGACGTACGCCAACACCGTGCTCGCGGCCCGCAAGAAGGCCCGGCAGGCGGGCGCGCTGGCCACCTTCGGCAAGGTCGCGGTCGAACCCAACGGCACCAACGCGATCGCCTCGCTGGTACGCGGCTGGCTGGACTCCCGGGCCGCCGACGAGGCGACGCTCACCGCGCTGGTCGAGGAGATCGAGCAGGCCGCCGCCGAGCGCGGCGGGCGCGACGGCGTCCGGGTCGACCTGACCCGCGAGTCCTACACCCCGGTGGTGGACTTCGACGGCCCGCTGCGCGACCGGCTCGCCAAGCTGCTGGACGCCCCGGTGCTGCCCACCGGCGCCGGACACGACGCCGGGATCCTGGCGTCGGCCGTCCCGACCGCCATGCTGTTCGTGCGCAACCCCAGCGGGGTGTCGCACTCCCCGGCCGAGCACGCCGAGGAGGCCGACTGCCTGGCCGGGGTCGCCGCCCTCGCCGACGTACTGGAGGACCTGGCGTGTCGCTGAGCCCATTGACCTCGGGGACCGAGCCGGTGGCGTACTGGGCGCAGCACGCCTGGCTGCCGTACGACAACGGGCCGGTGGTCGAGCCGGACGTGCTGATCACCGTCGGCCCCGGCGGCCGGATCACCGCGGTGACCCCGGACAGCGGGCCCTGCCCGCCCGGGGCCGTCCGCCTCGACGGGCTGCTGCTGCCCGGCCAGGCGAACGCCCACTCGCACGCCTTCCACCGGGCGCTGCGCGGCCACGTCCAGGTCGGCTCCGGCACCTTCTGGACCTGGCGCGACACCATGTACCGGTTCGCCGGGGCGCTCGACCCGGACCGCTACCTGGCGCTCGCCACCGCCGTCTACGCCGAGATGGCGCTGGCCGGGGTCACCGCCGTCGGCGAGTTCCACTACCTGCACCACGCCCCCGGCGGCGCCCGCTACGACGACCCCAACGCGATGGGCGAGGCGCTGATCGAGGCCGCCGCCCGGGCCGGCATCCGGATCACCCTGCTCGACACCTGCTACCTGTCCGCCGGCTTCGGCGCCGAGCCGACCAGGCCGCAGCAGCGGTTCAGCGACGGCGACGCCGAGGCCTGGGCGGTGCGGGCGGACGCGCTCAAGCCCCGCGAGCACGCCCGGATCGGCGCCGCCGTCCACTCGGTGCGGGCCGTCCCGGCCGAGCAACTGGGCACCGTCGCGCAGTGGGCGGCGGTGCGCGAGGCACCGCTGCACGTCCACCTGTCCGAGCAGACCGCCGAGAACGACGCCTGCCTCGCCGCGCACGGCGTCACCCCGACCCGGCTGCTCGCCGACCACGGCGTGCTCGGCCCGCGCACCTCGGCCGTGCACGCCACCCACCTCACCGACGAGGACGTCCGGCTCCTCACCGACACCTCCACCACCATCTGCATGTGCCCCACCACCGAGCGGGACCTCGCGGACGGCATCGGCCCGGCCCGCCGGCTCGCCTCGGCGGGCTGCCCGGTCACCCTGGGCAGCGACAGCCACGCCGTCATCGACCCGTTCGAGGAAGCCCGCGCCCTGGAGCTGAACGAGCGGCTGCGCACCCGCACCCGCGGGCACTGGACGGCCAACCTCCTGCTGCGGGCCGGCACCGAGGACGGGCACGCCTCGCTCGGCTGGCCGGAGGCCGGGCGGGTCGAGGCCGGCGCGCTCGCCGACTTCACCGTCATCGCCCTGGACTCGGTGCGCACCGCGGGCCCGCCGCCCCGCCTCGGCGCCGAGACCGCCGTCTTCGCAGCCTCGGCGGCCGACGTGCGGCACGTCGTGGTCGGCGGCCGGCAGATCGTCCGGGACGGCGTGCACCAGCTCGTCGCGGACGTGCCGGGCGCGCTGCGGGACTCGATCGGCGCCCTGGACCACTGAGTCGTTCTCCAACTTCCCCCGGAAGGCTTCGTCTTGAGCAGCAGGACCACCTTGATCACGGGCATCGGCAGCCTGGTCACCAACGACCCCGGGCACGGCACCGGGCCGCTCGGCCTGCTCACCGACGCGGCCGTGGTGCTGGACGGCGGCACCGTCGCCTGGGTCGGCCCGGCGGCGCAGGCCCCGGCCGCGGACGAGCGCTTCGACGCCGAGGGGCGGGCGCTGCTGCCCGGCTTCGTCGACTCGCACGCCCACCTGGTGTTCGCGGGCGACCGGACCGCCGAGTTCAACGCCCGGATGTCCGGGCAGTCCTACTCGGCGGGCGGCATCCGCACCACGGTGGCGGCCACCCGGGCCGCGAGCGACGCCGAACTCGACGCCAACCTGGCCCGGTTCGTCCGGGAGGCGCTGCGGCAGGGCACCACCACGATCGAGTGCAAGTCCGGCTACGGGCTGACGGTCGAGGACGAGGCGCGGGCGCTGCGGATCGCGGCGCGGCACACGCCGGAGACGACGTACCTGGGCGCGCACGTGGTCGCGCCCGAGTACGCCGACGACCCGGCCGGGTACGTCGACCTGGTCACCGGCGAGATGCTGGACGCCTGCGCCCCGCACGCCCGCTGGGTGGACGTGTTCTGCGAGCAGGGCGCCTTCGACGGCGACCAGGCGCGGGCGGTCCTGACCGCCGGCATCGCCCGCGGCCTCACCCCCCGGGTGCACGCCAACCAGCTCACGTACGGGCCCGGCGTGCAGCTCGCGGTGGAGCTGGGGGCCGCTTCGGCGGACCACTGCACCCACCTGACGGACGAGGACGTGGCGGCGCTGGCGGGGTCGGCGACGGTCGCGACGCTGCTGCCGGGTGCGGAGTTCTCCACCCGCGCCGAGTACCCGAGCGGGCGGCGGCTGCTCGACGCGGGGGCCGTGGTGGCGCTCTCCACGGACTGCAACCCGGGTTCCAGCTTCACCAGTTCGATGGCGTTCTGCATCGCGGTCGCGGTCCGGGAGATGGGCATGACCCCGGACGAGGCGGTCTGGGCGGCGACAGCGGGCGGTGCGCACGCGCTGCGTCGCGGCGACGTCGGGACGGTCGCGGTCGGCTCCCGGGCGGACCTGCTGCTGCTGGACGCGCCCTCGCACGTCCACCTGGCCTACCGCCCGGGCGTGCCACTGACGGCGGCGGTCTGGCGCGCGGGCGTCCGGGAGGTCTGAGCCCGGGGACCGTAGACGGCCCCCGTGCCCCCGGGGGCCGTCCTGCTCAGGTGGCGGCGGAAGGGCCAGCAGGCCCCGATGCCAACTTCTCCCGGGGTCATCAGGGCTGACGGTAGGCGCAGACAAGCAGGGTGTCGGCAGCGCGTGCACCCGGTACGGCAGGAGGGAGCCGGTCGACACTGATCTTCGTGAACCCCGACTCGTCCAACAGCTTCGTCCAGACGGTCTCCTGGAGAACCCAGCGGCGCATGGTTGCCGGGGCGCCGTCCGTGGTGCGGGCCGGAACGTCGGCGTGCTGGACGTCCGGTTCAGCGGGGGCACCACCGAGGTAGTGGCCCAGAGTGGAGGCGGCCAGCAGTCCGCCGGGTCGAAGGGCGCGGGCAGCGGCCGGAAGCAGTCGGCGGGGGTCGGCGAAGTCGAGGCTGCCGAACACGGAGTAGAGCACGTCGTACTCGTCTGGATGCTCCTCCAGGTGCGCGGTCGCGTCGGCGCGTACCGTGCGCAGGTGCGGTGCGAGGTGGCCGTAGAGGTCGCAGGCCATCGCGTGCTGCGCGGGGGAGGCATCGACGGCATCGACCCGAGCCGGAGCGTAGTGGGTGACGAGGTGGGCGGCATGACGGGCGGCGCCCGCGCCGAGGTCGGCCACGACGAGGCCGGTGAAGTCCCCCAGCACCTCGACTCCTGGCCCGCCGTCCTGGGCCCAGACCCAGTGGAAGGCGCCGGGGACGGTCCGCTCCGTGTCGGCGCGGGCGCGGCCGTAGTGGTGCCAGAGGTCCGGCGCGACAGCTTGGGTACGAGAGGGGGTGGTCGTCACCCGGGTCATCCTCGCGCCCGGTGTGCGCCGGCGCAGGGGTTCGGGTGAACTCCACCCTTCCGGGTCGCGGTGGCCCCGGACTGAGCCTGGGGCCACCGCAACTATCCCGTCAGTGCGAGTCGTTGCCGGGGTGGCAGGGGCTGCACTTGGCGGCATCCGCCCACAGCGGCAGGTCCACGTCCCAACCGTCCGCTGCGATGAGCTGGGCGGTGCGCAGCACGGTGCCGTCGTCCTTGTACTCGACCTGTCAGCCGAAGCGCAGGACCTGGGTGCTGCCACCGGCCAAGACACGCTCGTAGTCGCACTCACCGTTGAGCGAGCGGTAGTTGATGACCGGATCGCCGGCTCGTACGAGGGTGGTCGCGCATCCGAGGCACCAGGGCTGTGGCGGGTGTACGTCGAGATCCTCGATCACTGCGGGAGCAGAGCACTGCGTGCAGTCCGCCATCGGATCCTCCCCGGGGTCAGGCCCAGGTGGAGCCGCACGCGGTGCAGCCCCATCGGCCGTCCATGGTCTGGTAGGTGGCGCTCGATCCGCAGACCGGGCAGGCGCGGGCACTCGGCTCGTCGGCCCGCTCCAGCAGGGTACTGGGCGTCGGGGCGGTGGCGGGTTCAGTCTCGGTGACGGGCTTGTCGAGCAGGACGCTGCTCATGACGTCTCCCTCAGGATGGAGTGGCAGAAGTGCGCCGGCCGGGCGTCACCCAGGAAACCCGGCTGCGGGTCCAGACACGGATGCCGCCGGGGGCTCCCGCATGCCGTGTGCGTGCCCCGCACACCTCGTGCACGCCCTGCCTGGGGGCGCTGTCCTGTCGATACGGTGGACACTCCGCGCAGTCGAAAGGCAACGCCATGTCACGGCAACGTCAGCTCGGGGCGGTCATCAGGGCCGCTCGGTGTGCGCGGCGTATGACTCAGACCCAGCTGGGCCGGGCGTGTGGCTACTCCGCGTCCGCGATCAGCCGGGTTGAGGCGGGCGCGCTCCGGCCGGCCGAGCAGGCGCTTCTGCGGATCGCCCAGACGTTGGACCTGCCTCTTGACGCCATTGGGCTGGGCCGACCGGCTACGCTGGCACGGGATGTGACCCTGGATCAGGAGGACGCCATGCTCCGCAGGCAGCTGCTCGTGGCCGGCATGGCGGCAGCTGGGGTGTCCGCGCTTCCCTCCGCCTCGGTTGCTGCCGCGCGTCCGGACGCGTCGGCCCGGATCGTTGGGGCCCTGTACGAACCCGAACCGTCCGCACCCATGTCGTTGCAGCAGATCAAGGCGTCGCTGACCTCGGCGCGCGCACATTTCACGGCGGCGCGCTACCAGAACCTCAGCGACTTCCTGCCCGGTTTGTTGGGCTCGGCGCACGCGACCCGTGAGGCCTTGTCCGGCCGGTCCCGTGAGGAGGCCCATGCCTGTGTAGCCCGCGCCTGGGTGCTGGCGACGGAGCTCGCGCTGAAAGCTCACTCCGATGTCGCGTGGCCGGCAGCGGACCGGGCTTTGGCGGCGGCCCAGGCCAGCGGAGACCCGGTGGTGCACGGAGAGGCGGCTCGGGTTCTGGCGATCACGATGCGGCGTTCCGGACGCCCGGCCGCCGCCGTCGATCTCCTGCGTCGCACCGCACACTCGCTCTCGCAGGGCCAAGGCGACGTGTCCGGGGCTGTGGCGGCGACCCTGCTGATGACGGCCGCCTACACGGCTGCATGCGGACAGCGCCGAGGTGCGGCCCTCGACCTCATGGCGGGTGCCGAGGACGCCGTCGACCGTTTGACCAGCGCCAGGTTCCTGCCTGGCTCCCCGCTGTTCACGGTCGACGCCACCAGCGCCCAGGTGGACCTGTACTGGATCGGTGTACACACGGCGCTGGGCACCCCCGACGAGGGCGTGCCGTATGCGGCGCGGATCGCGCCAGGCCAGCTGCCGACCGCTGAGCGCCGGGCTCGGTACGGCACGGACTGTGCGCGCATGTGGCACCGCCTCGGCGCCCACCGCAAGACGTTCACGTTGCTGCGGTTCACCGAGCAGGTCGCCCCGGAGGAGGTGCGCCGGCCTGCTCTGCGGGCGCTCACAGCGGACCTGCTGTACGCGCCGGTCACGGTGCCCGGCGTGCGGGAGCTTGCGGCGCGCACAGGCGTCGCATAGGGATGACGGCCCCTGCGGGGTGGACGCTGGTGGCGAAATCGATCAGCGGCGTCCGGCGGCAACGGTCAAGAGTGCATCCTCTGGCCGCAGGTGGAACCCGGCTCTGCCAGCTTGGCCGCATCCTCTCTACCGGCGGCCTCTTGCGGGGAGCAAGAGGCCGCCGGAACGATTCGTTCAGGGGGCGGTGGTGAGGTGGTCGAACTCGCCGGCCTTGGCGCCCCGGAGGAAGTCGGCGAGCTTGAGGCGGGTGGTGCGGACGATGACGTCGCCCTCATCGGACTCCCGGAGTTCGACCAGCCCGTCAAGCGCACGTATCTCGACGCAGTTGTTGGCCGCTTCACTGAAGCTGGACTTCTGCCACTCGGTGCTATTCATACTTGCCGTTCATTTCCTTCGTGATCGAGCGAATAAGATCTCGCGACTCGCGTTCCGGGAGCGCGACAGCTTCGATGCGCTCAAAGATTGCGCGGTAGCCCGCCAGTTGGGCGGGCGAGTCGAAGATGTGGGACCCGTGCGACGAGTCAGCCTGGACCGTGTCCAGCTCGGGCACTGGTCCCTCCGCATAGATCAGATTCTCACTGGGGCCAGGGAAGTCGGCCGTAGCAAAGGGCACGACTCGCAGTGAGACGCCGGGAAGATGGGAGTCGCTGACGAGTGCATCGAGCTGGTCTCTGAGCACCACAGGCCCGCCGTACTGGATGCGCAACGCCGCCTCGTGGATGAGCGCCATGTAAGGCGTTTCGCCGGACCGGATGATCTGTTGTCTCCGTAGGCGGAAGTTCACTCGGCGGCCGATCTCGCGATCCGGGAGAGGGGTGAAACCGCTCGCGAACACCGCAGTCGCATACGAGTTCGTCTGAAGTAGTCCCGGGATGATGCCAATGGTGAAGCTCTTGAGTCTCTTCGCGTGACCTTCGATTTCTGCCACATCGATCGGGGCGGCCGCGAGTGCCGCTCGATACTCGTCCCACCAGGCCGAGTCTCGCTCCCTGGCCATGTCGGCAAGCGCTTCGACCAAGGGCGCATTGGCGCACATGCAGGCCTCTGCGATCTCGTGCAGACGCGCCACGGTGACGGCTGATTTCCCGATCTCCATCTGACTCACCAGGGCGGGAGTCACGCCGAGTAGACGGGCGAGGTGGCTGCCGCCGAAGCCGACTTGCTCTCTCATCCTTCGCAGTTCGGCGCCGAGTCGTCGCTGACGGAGGGTGGGGACTCGAAGGGGCATGGCGTCCTCTCTGCCGGTGCAGAGGCCAGTGTGCCGCGCCGGGCGCCTGTGGATCCATCCGGACTTCTTCCCTCGTGAGGAGGAACCTTCTCCCGTTTGGCTTTAATTAAAGAGCGGATGCGCTACTGTCGTTTCTGGCTTGATCCGACGGATCGTCAGTAATGCCTGCATGCACGGCAGTAGGCGCCTGCTGCCCGCACGCCGAAGAGCAGACGCCGCCTCGGCCTGGCTCACGGCGACGACCGTCACCACCTCTCCCCACGCCACAGCCTCACGGAGGTTCCCGTGTGCACCCGTAACACCCCCTCGCTCACCCTCTCCCGGCAGGCCCTGCGGGACGCCATGACCCGCAGCGGCTGGGACGCCGACGCCATCTTCAACGCCGAACTCGCCCTCTGCGAGCTCATCGTCAACGCCTGGCGGCACGGCGACACCCCCGCGCCCGTCGTCTGGTTCTCCGTCCTCGGCCGCACCCTCCGGGTCACCGTCTCCGACGAGAGCGACGCCCTCCCCCGGCAGCGAACCCCCGCCGATTTCGCCGAGTCCGGCCGGGGCCTCCAGCTCGTCGCCGGGCTCACCCGCCGCTGGGGCGTCGACCCGCAGAAGCGTGGCAAAACCATCTGGTACGAGCTGGAGCTGGACTCCCTCGCGTGACCCGCGACCCCGTCGTTCCGGAGGACTCCCGGATGCGCGACTACACCAAGCCCCACATCATGGACCTCCTGGGCGAGTTGCACAGGCGCGGCCTGCCGCACGGGCTCCTCTGGGGATCCGCCTCGCCCGGCGAAACGACCCTCGACGGCCGCATCCTGATCGACTTCGGGAATGCGCCGGTCAGCACTCTGCTCAACCTCCTCCACCTGCTCCGCGACCTGGACGATGACGACGAGGGGTGGCGCCAGTGAAGCTCTTCATCGGCGCGATCCTCCTCGCCCTCCTCGCCCTCGCGATCGCCACCGTAGCCCTCGGCGTCCTCGCGACCCTCAAGATGCCCCGCCCCGAGGAGCGCGACGAGCAGCGCTGAAACACGCGAAGGCCCTCGCCCACCCAGGGCGAGGGTCGCGCGGTTGCCCGCTCTGCGTCAGTCCGCCTGAAGCTCCTTCGCCACCTGCTCCGCCAACACGCGGGCGCCCTCAAGGCGCGGGTCCTCGGGATGCGCGTACGGCCCGAGGATCTTCGCCGCGACGAACAAGGTCATCAGCTTGCCGTCCCGGCTCGCGAAGTCGCCGCTCCGCTCGACGCGAACGCGATCGGCCAGCGCCGGTACGGCAAGCGACGCCGCCCACAGGGTGGCAGCGTCCAGGCCACGTGGGGCCATGCCCCAGTCCTCCCAGTCGAAGAGGCAGAACTCGGGCGCTGTCACGTTCGCCCAGTTCAGGTCCGCGTGCGCCGGACACCACCCGCTCACCGTGGCATCGACGTCCGGGAACACCTGACGGATCGTCTGAGCCACCAGCTCCTGGGTGATGGTCTCCGTGTCCGGCGTGGCGATCCGATTCGTCCGCTGGCCGGCGAGCGCATCGAGAGAGGCGTTCAGCTCCGACCACCATCCGGGCGGCAGCCGGGGCTCCTCGGCCACGACTGCGGACCCCGCTGGGGTGGATGGCAGCAGTTCGGTCTCGTCGGCCCGCCACATCACCGGCTCGGCCTCGTCCCGCCAGGCGAGGCCGGCCAGCCACGCGGGCTTCGCGATACCGTGCAGGGCCTCGGCGGAGGGGGTGCCGTCCCCGCCCTGGGCGCCGATCCGGTCGAGCCCCCGCCGCTCGATGCGTACCCACGTGCCACGCGCCGTGCCTGCTCCCACGGATCGGCGTTTGCGGACCACCGCTGCCCTGTCGAGTCGCGTCCCCAAGGCCGTCTCGACACGTCCCAGCACCTCGTCCACCGGTACCCGGCGCAGATCCGTCATCGGGCAACGGTAGCGATGCCCGGCGGGGTCGGAGCCGCTCCCCAAGGCCTGGTCCACAGGCAGATCGGCTTTCCTGCGCGGTCAGGTGGTCTCTATGCGGCGGGGACCAGGCTGCGGCGTCGGGTCGTACGGGCGCCGCTCAGCCCACGCCCAACGACCGCCGCAAGAACTCCAGTTCGTGCCGGAGCAGGTGCTCCACCACGGCCTCGTCGGTCGGCCGGTGGCCGGTGGCGCGCAGCGGCAGGACCTCGTGCGGGCGGCCGGCGGCGAGCAGGGCACTGGACAGCCGCAGGGCGTGGGCGGGGTGCACGTTGTCGTCCACGAGGCCCTGGATCAGAAGCAGCGGGCGGCTCAGCTTCGGCGCCTCGGCGATCAGTGAGCCGCTGTCGTAGTGCTCGGGGTGCTCGTCGGGGTGGCCGAGGAAGCGCTCCTGCCAGTGGGTGTCGTAGAGCCGCCAGTCGGTGGGGGCAGCTCCGGCCGACGCGGCGTGGAAGACGTCCGGGCGCCGCAACACGGCGAGCGCGGCGAGGTAGCCGCCGTAGGACCAGCCGCGGATGCCGACCCGGTCGAGGTCGAGCACTCCCGGCCGCAGCCGGGCCGTCTCCCACAGGCCCTCGATCTGGTCCTCGAGGGCGGGCCCGGCCTTGTCGCCGTAGACCGTCTTCTCCCAGTGCGGCCCGCGCCCCGGAGTGCCGCGGCCGTCCACCACCAGCACCGCGAAGCCTTGGTCGGCGAACCACTGGGACACCTGCTCGTGCCAGGCGCCGCCGGTGGTGGCCTTCTGCATCGCGGGCCCGCCGTACGGGTCGAGCAGGACGGGCAGCGGGGTGCCGCCGGGATGGTGGCCGGTGGGCAGGAAGAGGTTGGCGCGCAGTTCGCGCGGGCCGAGGCGGAGCAGCTCGGGGCGGGCGGTGACGACGGGCGCTTCGGTGTACGAGGTGAGCGGCAGCGGCGGGCGGCCCTCCCGCAGAACGGTGGCGCGGCCGTCGGTGGTGAGGACCAGCGTGCCGCCGCGCTCGACGCCGCCGTGTACGCCGGGCCCGCTGCTCAGCCTTTGTACGCCGGAGCCCGGTTCGTACGTCCACAGGTGGGTCTCGGTGGGTTCGTCGGAGGCGGTGAACAGCACCCGCTCGCCCTCCACCCCGACGACGGCCCGCAACTGCATCGCCTCCGGGGTGACCGGTTCGCCGTTCACGGTCAGGTGCCGGGTGTCGCCGAGGTCGGCGGTGTCGACCAGCGCCCCGCCCGCCGTCCGCACCGGCAGTCCCGGGAGCAGTTCGACCCACCGCGGGTCGGTCCGCTCGGCGAGCACCCGGGTGTCCCCGTCCGCCCCGATCGCCAACGTACGGACGGTGCGCTGGTCGCGGCTCTGCACGGCGGCGTACGGGCCGTGGTCGTCCCAGCCGGCGGCGGTGAGGTACTCGAAGGCGGCGCGGTCCCAGCGGACCTCCGTGCGGGTGCGGCGGCCGTCCAGCCCGAGCAGCCAGAGCGTGACGTCGGCGTTGGCGGTGCCGGCCAGCGGGTAGCGGATGGCGCGCGGGGGGTGCTGCGGGTCGGTGGGGTCGGCCAGGAAGAGCCGGGTAAGCGCACCGGCATCGACCCGGGCGACCAGCAGGGCGGTGCCGTCGGGGGACCACCAGTGGCCGCGGGTGCGGTGCATCTCCTCGGAGGCGACGTGCTCGGCGAGGCCGTAGCCGACGTCCTCGGCCTCCGGCTCGGCCAGCGCCCGGTCGCCCGTACCGTCCGCACCGGCCACCCGCAGGACGCCGCCGCTGACGTAGGCGATCCGGCGGCCGGTCGGGTCGAGGCGGGGATCCACCGGCTGCTCGGCGGAGGCGAGCGGGCGGAGCGAACCCGAGGCGGTGTCGGCCAGCCACAGCGTGCCGTCCAGCGCGAAGGCGGCGAGCCGACCGGTGGCGTCGGTGCTGTACGCGGCGATGCCGCCGGAGGCGCCCAGCGCGGCCGGGTCGGCGACCAGCCGTTCCCGGCCGGTGGCGGTGTCGAGCGCCCAGAGGCAGGCGAGCGGGTCGGTGCCGCCGCGGCTGCGCAGGAACAGGACGGCGGCGCCGTCGGCGGTGATGCCCGGGTGGGCGGGGGCGCCCAGGGTGAAGCACCGGGTGCGGGCGAGCTGGCGCGGTAACGGGTCGGTCGTCATGCCGGGCACCATAGGCACGGCCGGCGCGGCGCTGTCGAGGGGGAAACGGCCGGGGCCGCCGCGGATCTCAGGAATCCGCGGCGGCCCCGGAGCGGGCGGGCGTGAGCGTCAGTGGACGTCGCCCATGAGCGTGACGACCCGCTTGCGGTACATCGCCAGCGCGAGGCCGGCGACGATCGCCATGCCGCCCTGGACCGCGAAGTACCAGCTGCTGCCGACCACCTTGTCGCCCAGCACCAGCTGGAAGATAGCGGCCACGCAGTCACCGGCGGTGACGGCGAGGAACCAGACGCCGACCATCTGGCTGGCGTACTTGGCGGGCGCCAGCTTGGTGGTCACGGACAGGCCGACGGGGGAGAGGGCGAGCTCGCCGACGGTCTGGACCAGGTAGACCATGGCCAGCCACAGCGGGGTGACCTTGGTGTCGCCGGTGGCGGCGGCCATCGCCAGCATCATGACCATGAAGGAGGCGCCGATCATCAGCAGACCGAAGGCGAACTTCATGGTGGTGCTGGGGTTCTTCGACCGGCGGGCCAGGGCGACCCAGAGCCAGGCGAAGACCGGGGCCAGCGCCATGATGTACAGCGGGTTGAGCGACTGGAACCAGCTGGACGGGAAGTTGATCCCGAACAGCGTCGAGGCGGTGTGGTCCTTGGCGAAGACGTTCAGCGTCGAGCCGGACTGGTCGTAGATCATCCAGAACACGGCGGCGGCGACGAAGAACCAGATGTAGCCGCTCATCTTGGACTGCTCGTCGGCGCTGAGGTCCTTGTCGCGCTTCACCTTGGCGAACACGAAGAAGGGGATCGCCAGGCCGGCGATGGACAGCGGCCAGACGGCCCAGTCGATGGTGAAGTGGCCGGTGGAGACGACGATGCCGTAGAAGACGACCGCCGCGGCCAGCCAGATGCCGGCCTTGCGGAAGATCTTGCGCTTCTCGTCCGCGCCGATGGGCGAGGTCACGATGTCGCTGGTGGGGCTCAGGTGGCGGGTGCCCAGCAGGAACTGGAGCAGGCCGAGCGCCATGCCGATGCCGGCCAGGGCGAAGCCCAGGTGCCAGTCGACCTTCTGGCCGACGGTGCCGACCACCAGCGGGGCGAAGAAGGCGCCGAGGTTGACGCCCATGTAGAAGATCGTGAAGCCGCCGTCGCGGCGCGGGTCGTTCGGGCCGTCGTAGAGGTGGCCGACCATCGTGGAGATGTTGGCCTTGAGCAGGCCCGAGCCCACCGCGATGCAGACCAGACCGGCGAAGAACGCGCCGGTGAACGGCACGGCCAGCAGGAAGTGGCCGAGCATGATGATCGTGCCGCCGATGGCGACCGTCTTGCGGGCGCCGAGGAAGCGGTCGGCGATCCAGCCGCCCGGGAGGGCCAGCAGGTAGACCATGGCCGTGTAGACGCTGTACACGGCGCCGGCGGTCGCCAGCTTCATGCCGAGGCCGCCGTCCGTGACGGAGGCGGTCATGTAGAGCACCAGCAGGGCGCGCATGCCGTAGTAGCTGAAGCGCTCCCACATCTCGCTCAGGAAGAGCGTGGCGAGCCCTCGGGGGTGACCGAGGAAGGTCTTGCCGCTGGGCGAGGCCGGGGTGAGGCCGGCTTCCAGGGTGGTAGACGCCATGAGTAGGGGTTCCTTGCCTGACAGCGTCCGCCAAGGGGGGTGGCGGCGGACGTGGACGGAACCACTCTACGTGGCGATATTTAGCGTTATCAGATGACAAAAGCCACGAATCAGGTATGGGAATGGCAAAGTCCGTGACAGATCTGCCCGATCTATCCATGGTAGACGGGCAAATTTCCCTTCAATTTCAAGATTGGAGGCCGGATTCTTCGCCGAACGGGCGGTCTGCGACGGCGTGTTGAGCCTGGAGGGGCTCTTGTGTAACGATCACGCTCTGTGAACTACCTCACAAGGCAGTCCGCCATACCCGGGCGGACTACCATCACCACATGACCTGTGTGCTGCTCGCCGAGGACGATCCGGCGATCTCCGAACCGCTCGCCCGAGCCCTGCGACGTGAGGGCTATGAGGTGCTCGTCCGCGAGGACGGTCCGACCGCACTGGCCGCGGGCCTGACCGAGGAGGTCGACCTCGTCGTCCTCGACCTCGGCCTGCCCGAGATGGACGGCCTGGAGGTCTGCCGTCGCCTGCGCGCCGACGGCAAGAGCTGCCCCGTCCTGGTGCTCACCGCCCGCGCGGACGAGGTGGACACCGTGGTCGGCCTCGACGCCGGTGCCGACGACTACGTGACCAAGCCCTTCCGCCTGGCCGAACTGCTCGCCCGCGTCCGCGCCCTGCTCCGGCGCGGCAACGTCGACCAGCTCACCACCGGCGCGCACGGGGTGAAGATCGACATCGAGTCCCACCGCGCCTGGCTCGGCGAGGAGGAGCTCACCCTCTCCGCCAAGGAGTTCGAGCTGCTGCGCGTCCTCGTCCGGGACGCCGGCCGGGTGGTCACCCGCGAGGAGATCATGCGGCAGGTCTGGGACACCACCTGGTGGACCTCCACCAAGACCCTGGACATGCACATCTCCTGGCTCCGCAAGAAGCTCGGTGACGACGCGGCGAACCCGCGGTACATCGCCACCGTGCGCGGAGTGGGGTTCCGGTTCGAGAAGAATTAGCCCCGTACGGAGAACGCGGCCGGGAGTCGGCCGATGAAGCGGAGCACCTCGGGGAGCGGCAGCGTGAAACGCCGGATGATCAACTCGCTGCTGGGCGTCGTCCTGGTGGTGGTCGTGGTGTTCTGCGTGCCGCTCGCCCTGGTCGAGAAGCGCACCATCGTCAACTCGGCCCAGGACCGGGTGGACGCGTCCGCCGTCCGGGTGCTCGCCCTGGTCGAGAACCGGCTCTCCGCGGGCGAGCCGGTCACCGGCCGGGCCTTCGACAACCAGGTCACCGAGGGCAGCTACGTCGAGGTGCAGATCCCCGGCCAGGACGTCGTCTCCAGCGGCGAACGCCTGGCCGGCGGCCACCTGCTGAAGGCCGTCGAACGCGGCAACAGCGGCGAGGTCGTCACCGTCGAGCAGTCCCGCGCGGACGTCGACCACGAGATCGCCAACATGCTGCTGCTGCTCGGCGTCGTCGCCCTGCTGGCCGTCCAGGCCGCCGTGGCGCTCGCCGTCTGGCAGGCCAAACGGCTCGCCCGGCCGCTCACCGACCTGGCCGAGACCGCCGAACGGCTCGGCTCCGGCGACCCGCGCCCCCGCGACCGCCGCTACGGGGTGCCCGAACTCGACCGGGTCGCCGAGGTGCTGGACACCAGCGCCGAGCGGATCGCCCGGATGCTCACCGCCGAACGCCGGCTCGCCGCCGACGCCTCGCACCAGCTGCGCACCCCGCTCACCGCGCTCTCCATGCGGCTGGAGGAGATCACCGCCCTCGCCGAGGAGCCGGAGACCGTCAAGGAGGAGGCGACCATCGCCCTCCAGCAGGTCGAACGGCTCACCGACGTCGTCCAGCGGCTGCTCACCACCCAGCGCGACCCGCGCAGCCCCACCGCGGTGGCCTTCGACCTGGACGAGGTGATCAAGCAGCAGGTCGAGGAGTGGGGCCCGTCGCTGCGCGAGACCGGCCGGGTGCTGTCCCTGGAGGGCCTGCACGGGGTCACCGCCGTCGGCACCCCGGGCACCGTCGCCCAGGTGCTGGCCACCCTGATCGAGAACTCGCTGATGCACGGCGCCGGGACGATCACCCTGCGGGTCCGGCCCTCCGGCACCTCGGTGGTGGTCGAGGTGCAGGACCAGGGCGCCGGCGTGCCGCCGGACCTCGGGAACCGGGTGTTCGAGCGCGCCGTCAGCGGCCGCAACTCCACCGGCATCGGCCTGGCCGTCGCCCGCGACCTCGCGGAGGCGGACGGCGGGCGGCTCGAACTGCTCTCGCTGAAGCCCGCGGTGTTCGCGCTCTTCCTCGGCCGCAGCCACGCGGACTGAGCCGGGGCGGGCACGGTCGGGAGTGCGGCCGTCCAGAGCGGACGGCCGGCCGGCTACTCGGCCTTGGCGTAGCGGATCTGCTCGGCGGCCAGCATCAGTTCGGCCTGGGCGGCCAGCTCCTGGCCGCTGGTGTCGTTGGTGCCGCTGGTGTCGCCGGTGCCGCTCGCTTCCTGCGCGACCGGCTCGGGCAGCGCCTTGAACACCCAGGTCCGGTACGAGAAGAAGCGGAACACGGTGGCCACCGCGAGGCCGGCCACCTTGGCGCCCAGCTGCTCGTAGTGCGAGTCGAGGCCGAGCACGTACACCGAGAAGCCGAGCACCCCGGTCTCGATCAGCATGCCGATGCCGCTGTACACCAGGAACAGCGTGATCTCCCGCTTGCGCGAGGCGGCGTCGCGGTCCCGGTACAGCCAGTAGCGGTAGCCCAGGTAGTTGGTGGCGATGGCGATCAGCGTCGCCGCGATGTTGGACCGCAGCGAGGCCAGGCCCAGCCCGTTGAGGCACACCCAGAACACGGCGAAGTTGACCACCACGCCGCTCAGGCCGACCAGGCCGAACTTCACCACTTCGCCTGACAGCCCCCGCAGTTTCTGCGAGAGCGAAGGGCTCGAAGCTGCGGTCGTCGCCATACCGGGCTGCCTCCATGTGCCTGCGGGTCGAAGAGCGGATCGCGTGGACGCGTCCACCCCTTGAGCCCTGCGTGCACGCACATGATCGGACTGCGCAGACCAGGACCTAGCCGTCCAGGCTACCCGCTTCCACCGAACGGCTCAGCCCCCAGGGCTCCGGGTTGACTGGGACGTCCAGCCCACCCCAGCGGTTCCACCGCCCCCGACCGGCCCGGATATCCTGGCGGGGTGACTTCCCCGGGCAATGTGAATTTTCCAGTGGTGGGCATGATCGGCGGCGGGCAGTTGGCCCGCATGGCACACCAGGCGGGCATCCCGCTCGGGGTCAGGTTCAAACTCCTCGCCGACACGCCCCAGGACTCCGCCGCACAGGTGGTCTCCGACGTCGTCCTCGGCGACTACCGCGACCTCGACACGCTGCGCCGCTTCGCGGCCGGCTGCGACGTGATCACCTTCGACCACGAGCACGTCCCCACCGAGCACCTGCGGGCCCTGGAAGCCGACGGCATCGCCGTCCGGCCCGGCCCGGACGCGCTGGTCAACGCCCAGGACAAGGGCGTCATGCGGGCCAAGCTCGACGCCATCGGCGTGCCCTGCCCCCGGCACCGGATCGTCGCCGACCCGGCCGACGTCACCGCCTTCGCCGCCGAGGGCTCCGGCTACCCGGTCGTGCTGAAGACCGTCCGCGGCGGCTACGACGGCAAGGGCGTCTGGGTCGTCGCCGGCGAGGAGGACGCGCAGGCGCCGTTCCTGGCCGGCGTCCCGGTGCTCGCCGAGGAGAAGGTCGACTTCGTCCGCGAACTCGCCGCCAACGTCGTCCGCTCGCCCAGCGGCCAGGCCGTCGCCTACCCGGTGGTGGAGAGCGTCCAGGAGAACGGCGTCTGCGCCGAGGTCACCGCCCCCGCGCCCGACCTCGACCCGGCCCTCTCCGACGAGGCCCAGCAGCTGGCGCTGCGCATCGCCGGCGACCTCGGCATCACCGGCCACCTCGCCGTCGAACTGTTCCAGACCAGGGACGGCCGGATCCTCGTCAACGAGCTCGCCATGCGCCCCCACAACTCCGGGCACTGGACCCAGGACGGCGCCGTCACCTCGCAGTTCGAGAACCACCTGCGGGCCGTCCTCGACCTCCCGCTCGGCGACCCCCGGCCGCGCGCCAAGTGGACCGTCATGGTCAACATCCTCGGCGGCGACTACCCGGACATGTACCACGCCTTCCTGCACTGCATGGCCCGCGACCCCGGCCTGCGGATCCACATGTACGGGAAGGACGTGAAGCCCGGCCGCAAGGTCGGCCACGTCAACGTCTTCGGGGACGACCTCGACGACGTCCGCGAGCGCGCCCGCCACGCGGCCGCCTACCTGCGAGGAACGATCACCGAATGACCTCCTCCCCTTCGAGCCCGCTCGTCGGCATCGTCATGGGCTCGGACTCCGACTGGCCCGTCATGGAGGCCGCCGCCCAGGCCCTCGACGAGTTCGAGATCCCCTACGAGGTCGACGTCGTCTCGGCGCACCGGATGCCCCGCGAGATGGTCGCGTACGGCGAGAACGCCCACCGGCGCGGCCTCAAGGCCATCATCGCCGGCGCCGGCGGCGCCGCCCACCTGCCGGGCATGCTCGCCTCCGTCACCCCGCTGCCCGTCATCGGCGTGCCGGTGCCGCTGCGCTACCTGGACGGCATGGACAGCCTGCTGTCCATCGTCCAGATGCCGGCCGGCGTCCCGGTCGCGACCGTCTCGGTGGCCGGCGCGCGCAACGCCGGCCTGCTCGCCGTACGGATGCTGGCCGCGTTCGACCCCGAACTGACCGAGCGGATGACCGACTTCCAGGCCGAGCTGAACAACCAGGCCACCGAGAAGGGCAAGAAGCTCCGCGCCAAGGTGGCCGGTTCCTCCTCCTTCGGCTTCGGCAAGTAACCCCGGTGGTGGGGGTGGGGTAGAACAGCCGGTATGACTACCGCTCAGGACACCCCCACCCCGCTGGACCGCGCCCGGGCCCTGCTGCGCACCGCCCCCGTGGTCGACGGCCACAACGACCTCCCGTGGGCGATGCGCGAGCAGGCCGGGTACGACCTCGGCGCGGTCGACCTCGCCGCCGACCAGAGCGACCGCCTGCACACCGACCTCGCCCGCCTCGCGGAGGGCGGGGTCGGCGCGCAGTTCTGGTCCGTCTACGTGCCGACCCGGCTGGCCGGTGACCACGCGGTGAGCGCCACCCTGGAACAGATCGACTTCGTCCACGCCCTGGTCGAGCGCTACCCCGACCGGCTCCGGCTCGCCCGCACCGCCGACGACATGGAGGCCGCCCGCGCCGAAGGCCGGATCGCCTCCCTGATGGGCGCCGAGGGCGGCCACTCCATCGACTGCTCGCTCGCCACCCTGCGTGCTCTCCACGAGCTCGGCGTGCGGTACCTGACGCTCACCCACAACGACAACGTGCCGTGGGCCGACTCCGCCACCGACAAGCCGGCGGCCGGCGGGCTGACCCGGTTCGGCGAGGAGGTCGTCCGGGAGATGAACCGGCTCGGCATGCTCGTCGACCTCTCGCACGTCTCCGCCGACACCATGCGCGACGCCCTGCGGGTCACCGAGGCGCCGGTCGTCTTCTCGCACTCCTCCGCCCGCGCCGTCTGCGACCACCCGCGCAACATCCCGGACGACGTGCTCGCCCAGCTGCCCGCCAACGGCGGCGTGGCGATGGCCACCTTCGTGCCCAAGTTCATCCTGCCCGCCGCCATCGAGTGGACCCTCGCCGCCGACGAGAACATGCGCGCCCACGGCTTCCACCCGCTCGACACCACCCCGCCCGCGATGGAGCGCCAGCGCGCCTTCGAGGCCGCCAACCCGCGCCCGATCGCCACCCCGGCCACCGTCGCGGACCACCTCGACCACCTGCGCGAGGTCGCCGGCATCGACCACATCGGCATCGGTGGCGACTTCGACGGCACCGCCTTCCTGCCCGACGGCCTGGGCTCGGTGGCCGGCTACCCCAACCTGATCGCAGAACTCCTGCGCCGGAACTGGTCCGAGGCCGACCTCGCCAAGCTCACCTGGCACAACGCCGTCCGCGTCCTGCGCGACGCCGAGTCCGTCGCCGCCGGGCTGCGGGCCAGCCGCCGGCCGTCCATCGCGACCATCGCGCAGCTGGACGGCTGACGCTCCTGTTTCAGCCGAGCCGCGGGATCTCGATGGCCGGGCACCTGTCCATCACCATGGACAGCCCGGCCGTCCTGGTCCGCGCGTACGCGGCCTCGTCCACCACCCCGAGCTGGAACCAGACGGCCTTCGCCCCGGCCGCCACCGCCTGGTCGGCCACCTCCCCGGCCAGCGCGCTGTTCACGAACACGTCCACCACGTCGACCGGGAACGGGATCTCGGCGAGCGAGGCGTAGCCGGGCTCGCCGAGGACCGTCTCGGCCTTCGGGTGCACCGGCACGACGCGCTTGCCGTACCGCTGGAGCACCCCGGCCACCCCGTAGGCGGCCCGGGCGGTGTTGTCGGACAGGCCGACCACCGCCCAGGTGTCGCCGGTGCCGGTGAGGATCTCGCGAACCGTCGCGTCGTCGCCGTAGCTCGTCATGCCGGTGCCAACGACGACCACGGGCGCCGGATTCCCGCGAGCCCCGTACGGAGAGGTCAGTCGAAGTACGCCTGCACCTGGCGGATGAAGGCGGGCCAGCGGCTGCCCGGCGAGCGCGAGCCGAGCTTCGCGTGGTTGAGGCTCGCCCGCAGGTTGTCCTTCAGCCGGACCGGGGAGTTCATGACGGCCTCGTTGCGACGGGCCAGCCGGTTGAGCTCCTCAGGGGTCGGCCAGCGGTCGCTCTTGGCGCTGTTGCACGCCCCGTGGGTCGGGGCGAGGTTCCACGGGCGGTCCAGGTCCGGTTGCGACCCGCCCGGCACGAAGTCGAATCGCCTCATGAGTGAGAACGGGAAGACGTGGTCGACGGCGGCCTTGTCCTCGGCGGTGATCGGCTCGTCGCAGATCAGGCAACGTCCGTACTGGAAGCCGATCAGGGCGTCGATGACCCCGGTGACGGGTCGGCGGCGGCGTCGGTCCATGAGGAGCCACTGCTCCACGTCCACATCGAGCTCGTCGGCGAGCAGGCCTCGGCCGATGCCCAGGGCGAAGGCGGACTCCACGATGCTCCAGCGTGCCGCCAACTCCGTCCGTAGCCCGGCGGCCTGCTCCGACATCGCGATCTGCTGGAGGGCGGGAGTGAGCAGGACGACGCGATCCCGTCCACGCCCGGACAACTCGTAGAAGCGGTGTGCGACCTCGGTGCCGCCCGCGAGGTTGTGGAACCGGTCCATGACCATGTCCGGCATCGACTTGCAGGCGGCTTGGAGGAGTCGCTCGGTAGGGCGTCCGGCGGCCAGGCACTCGTCGGTCTCCTGCGCGGAGACGGCGAGGAAGTCGTCGTCCCCGCCCATGGCCGGTGCCTGCGGGGCGTCGCGCAACCGGGTGACCAGAGCCATGGAGTACGGCTCGGCCAGCTCCTGCAGCGGCACCTCGGTGTGTCCGGCGGCCGCGCACTCCAGCAGGGCGGATCCCAGCGCGAACTTGTACGTGCGGGCGTTGCGGCCCATCAGGACGGCCTGTCGCCAGGCGGTGCGTGGCGTCGGCTCTCGCCGGTAGAACTCTGTCGTCATCGCGTGCTCCGGGTCGGTCGAACGGGAGGCGTAACTTCAGAACGGAGGGCGGAATTCCAGACGCGCCCGCCCCCAGGGGCCTGGGGGCGGGCGCGGGAAGTGTCGGCCAGGCGTCAGCTGGGGCGGCCGAGGGCGCGGTACGTCCAGCCGGCGGCGCGCCAGGCGTCGGCGTCCAGGACGTTGCGGCCGTCGAGGAGGCGGCGCTCGGCGACCACGGCGCCGAGGTCGGCCGGGTCCAGCTCGCGGAACTCGGCCCACTCGGTGAGGTGCAGGACGACGTGGGCGCCCTCGGCGGCCTCCAGGGCCGAGTCGGCGTAGGCGAGCGAGGGGAACATCTTGCGGGCGTTGTCGACGGCCTTGGGGTCGTAGACGGTGACCTGGGCGCCCTGGAGCTGGATCTGGGCGGCGACGTTGAGCGCGGGGGAGTCCCGGATGTCGTCCGAGTTGGGCTTGAACGCGGCGCCGAGGACGGCCACCCGGCGGCCCAGGAAGCCGCCGCCGCACTGCTCGCGGGCCAGCTCCACCATCCGGGAGCGGCGGCGCATGTTGATCGAGTCGACCTCGCGCAGGAAGGTCAGCGCCTGGTCGGCGCCGAGTTCGCCGGCCCGGGCCATGAACGCCCGGATGTCCTTGGGCAGGCAGCCGCCGCCGAAGCCCAGGCCGGAGTTGAGGAACTTGCGGCCGATCCGTTCGTCGTGCCCGAGCGCGGTGGAGAGCAGCGTGACGTCGGCTCCGGCCGCCTCGCAGACCTCGGCCATCGCGTTGATGAAGGAGATCTTGGTGGCCAGGAAGGAGTTGGCGGCGGCCTTCACCAGCTCGGCGGTCGCGTAGTCGGTGACCAGGAACGGCACCCCGGCCGCGATCGGCTCGGCGTACACCTCGCGCAGCAGCTGCTCGGCGCGCTCGCTGTGGGCGCCGACGACGATCCGGTCCGGGCGCAGGGTGTCCTGGACGGCGAAGCCCTCGCGCAGGAACTCCGGGTTCCAGGCGAGTTCGGCGCCCGCGCCGACGGGTGCCAGCGCGGCCAGCCGCTCGGCGAGCCGGCTCGCCGAGCCGACCGGCACGGTGGACTTGCCGACCACCAGGACCGGGCGGGTCAGGTACGGGGCGAGGCCGTCGATCGCGGTGTCGACGTACGACATGTCGGCGGCGAACTCGCCCTTGCGCTGCGGGGTGTTGACGCAGACGAAGTGCACGTCGCCGAACTCCGCGGCCTCCTGGACGGAGCTGGTGAAGCGCAGCCGGCCGGTCGAACCCTCGTGCCCGGCGACGTGCTTGAGCAGCAGCTCGGACAGCCCCGGTTCGTACATCGGGACGCGGCCGGCGGTCAGCGTGGCGATCTTGTCGGGGTCGATGTCCAGGCCCAGCACCTCGAAGCCGAACTCGGCCATCGCGGCCGCGTGCGTGGCACCGAGGTAGCCGGTGCCGATCACGGAGATGCGGAGGGTCACGGGTTCCCCTTTGTGCGGACTCGACCTGTACGGGTGCCTCTGATGCTATCCGCCCCGACGGATCCGGCCTCGATCGCCTGTGCGCCGGGGACGCTAGGCAGCCGCAGGTCGGAGCCCTAGGATCTCTACTGAACGGTAGTTAACCCCGGATTGACTTCGATCACTGGACGAGGCGGGCATCATGGCGGGCAGCGCAGGGGCGGCTGACTTCGATCTCTTCCGTATCTCCGAGGAGCACGAGATGCTCCGTGAGGCGGTGCGTTCGCTGGCCGAGGCGAAGATCGCTCCGTTTGCGGCGGAGGTGGATGAGCAGGGGCGGTTCCCGCAGGAGGCGTTGGACGCGTTGCGGGGGAGTGATCTGCATGCGGTGCACGTGCCGGAGGAGTT
>NZ_JBFBHW010000072.1:0-38136 GCF_040685395.1 Kitasatospora sp. NPDC088779
ACAGCACCGGGCGCTTGGCGCCCACCAGCATCTTCGCGGCCTCGCGGATCTGCTTGGCGTGCGGCTTGGTGACCGGCCGGTAGCCGGGCAGCGAGAGCTCGACCGGCCAGCGGAACGTGGTGGTGGCCTGGAGCGCGTCCTTGGCGATGTCGACGAGGACGGGGCCGGGGCGGCCGGTGGCGGCGATGTGGAACGCCTCGGCGATCACCCGGGGGATCTCGGAGGGGTCGGTCACCAGGTAGTTGTGCTTGGTGATCGGCATCGTGATGCCGCAGATGTCCGCCTCCTGGAAGGCGTCGGTGCCGATCGCCTTGGAGGAGACCTGGCCGGTGATCGCGACCATCGGCACGGAGTCCATGTAGGCGTCGGCGATCGGGGTCACCAGGTTGGTCGCGCCCGGGCCGGAGGTGGCCATGCAGACCCCGACCCGGCCGGTGGCCTGGGCGTAGCCGGTGGCGGCGTGGCCGGCGCCCTGCTCGTGCCGGACCAGGATGTGGCGCACCTTGGCCGAGTCCATCAGCGGGTCGTACGCGGGAAGGATGGCCCCGCCCGGGATGCCGAAGACGGTGTCCGCGCCCACGGCCTCCAGCGAGCGGATGAGCGACTGGGCGCCGGTCATGGTTTCGACGACGTGCTGGGGAGCGGGAGCGTGGGCGGCCGTGGTGTCCCCGCGGCGGGGGGATGCGGCGTGCTCAGTCATCTGCCTGTCTCTTCTCGGAATGTGCCGGCCCGGTGGTTGCGGGCCCCGGTGGTGCGAGGGTGGGGTCCCGGTTGCGGGCCGATCGCCGGCTCTGCCCCAATCGTCCCGCTTCCTCCCCGGGAATCGGGGCGGATCGGGCGGTCGGAGCCAGGGGTCTTGCGGTGGTGGAACAGCGTCAGTGCAACAAAAAACCCCTCGTGCCAAGGGCATGCGAGGGGTGGCGCGTCGGTCTGTCACAAGCGGGGCGTGTGAGCCCGCTCAGCCGACGCGCCCGCCAAGTACGAGAATTCGGGTGCGCATGGCAACGACCCTCCTCCTGTCCGGGGGCGTGTGTCAAGCAGGTGGGATGACCGTCTCGCCATGCGGACCCGGCCCTGGACCGGTCACCGCGCGGCGTTCGGGCAGGTCGGGGGCACCGTGGTGATGCACGACACGCCCCCCGCCGCCCTCCCCGCGGCCACCCGTCCGGGCCTCCGCGGCCAGGTACGCGCGCCGGGCCGAGACCGAGCCGAGCGGCCTGGGCAGCGGGTAGCCCCGGCGCACCAGCGCCCGGCGCAACCGGGTCTCGTCCAGCGGCGGCGCGAAGGCCGAACCCTGGCCCTGCCGGCAGCCCAGCTCCTGGAGCGCGGCGACCTGGCGGGGCAGGTCCACCCCCTCGGCGCCGGTGACCAGACCGAGGTCGTGGCCGAGCCGCAGGGCGTGCCCGGCGAGCGTGCGGCTGAGCGCGGACTCCCCGAGGTCCTGCACCAGTGTGCGGTCCAGCTTGAGGCCGTCCAGGGGCAGCCGGGCCAGCTCGCCGAGCGAGCCGCTGCCGGCGCCGTAGCCGGCCAGCACGGTGGTCACCCCGAGCCGGCGCAACGCGGCCAGCCGGCGGCCGAGTTCGTCGGCGAGCGAGTCCGGGCCCATCCGGGCCACCTCGATCACCAGCTCGCCGGCCGGCAGTCGGCTGTCGCGCAGCGCCGCGGCCACCGTCTCGTACAGACCGGGCGAGCACAGCCGCTCGGTGGAGAGCCGGACCGCGACCGGGACGGGCGCGGGGCCGCTGCGGCTGCGGCCGGACTGGCCGCGCCGGTTGGCCGCGGCCGTCACCGCCTCCTGGACCAGCCAGCGGGAGAACCGGGTGGCCGCGTCGCCGTGGTCGGCCGAGCGCAGGAACTCGGCCGGGGTGAGCAGCAGGCCGCCCGCCGAGCGCCAGCGGGCCTGCGCCTCGACGCCGGTCACCGCGCCGCTGGCGAGGTCCACCACGGGCTGGTGGAGCAGGGTGAAGCCGCCCTCGCGGACGGCGGCCCGCAGCCGCTCCTCCAGTTCGGTGCGGCGCTCCAGATCGGCCCGCATCGCGGGGTTGTAGAGCACCACCCGGCCCTTGCCCTCGGACTTGGCCCGGTACATCGCGAGGTCGGCGTTGCGCATCAGCTCGTCGGTGGCCGCCCTCGGGTCGGCGGCCGGGCCACGTTCGGGGGTGCCGAAGGCGATGCCGATGCTGGCGGCGACACCGAGTTCGGCGCCGCCGATCCAGTACGGCTCGGAGAGCGCGACCCGCAGCCGCTCGGCGAGCTCCTGGACCTGGAGCCGGCCGAGCGGGCCGCAGACCAGCGCGGCGAACTCGTCGCCGCCGAACCGGGCGACGGTGTCCCCGCAGCGGACGGCCCCCTGGAGCCGGCGGGCCGCCTGCACCAGCAGTTCGTCGCCCACCTGGTGGCCGGCCGTGTCGTTGACCGCCTTGAAGCCGTCCAGGTCGAGGAAGAGCACCGCGACCCCGGCGCCGCCCTCGCCCTGCTGGCCGCGGGCGCCGAGGGCGGCCCGCAGCCGCTGGGCGAACAGCGCCCGGTTGGGCAGGTCGGTGAGCGGGTCGTGGAAGGCGTTGTGCTGCAACTGGGCCTGGAGTATCACGCGTTCGGTCACGTCCCGGCTGTTGAGGATGAGGCCGTCGCGGTGCCGGCTGACCGTCGACTCGACGTGCAGCCACTCGCCGCCGCCGGAGCTGATCCGGCACTCCACCCGGGCGGACGGCTCGGCGGTGCCCGGGGAGCGGTGGGCGGTGAGCCGGACCCTCGCCAGGTAGCGGCGGACCTCGGCGAGCACCCGGTCCACGTCCTCCGGGTGGACCAGGTCCAGCAGGTTGCCGCCGACCAGTTCCTCCGGGTCCCGCCCGTAGACGCCGAGCGCGGCCGGGGAGACGTAGGAGAGCACGCCGTTGGCACCGGCGATCATGATGACGTCGCTGGAACCCTGCACCAGGGAGCGGAAGTGCGCCTCCTTGTGGGCGAGTTCCTGGGCGAGCGAGAGGTTGTCGAGCAGCATCACGCCCTGGCGCAGGATGAGCGCCAGGCCGACGGTGCAGGCCGCCGCGGCCACCACCCGGTCCAACTCCCGTCCGCCGAGGGCGTTGTAGAGGATCCCGGCGGTGCACACCGCGGCGGCCGCGTACGGGGTGAGCGCGCTGAAGGTGGTGGCCACCCGGCGGCGCGGCAGGCCTCCGGCCGAGGGGTGCTCGCGCAGCGGGCGGCGCCAGCGCGGCGACCACGGCGCCCAGGCCAGCAGCAGGCTGCCGGAGAACCAGCCGGCGTCCAGCAGTTCGCCCGAGCGGTAGCTGCTGCGCAGCTCCGGGGAGGTGAACAGGGCGTCACACAGGACGGTGACGGCCAGCGCCACCATCGCGGTGTGCACGGCCGCCCGGTTGCCGTCCCGGCCGCCGAAGCGCAGCCCGACGACCAGGCTGACCAGCAGGATGTCCAGGACCGGGTAGGCCAGGTTGAGGGCCAGCCGCAGCGGCGAGCCGGCCTCGCCGGCGGCGATCCGGCCGAGCGCCAGGCTCCAGCTGAGGGTGAACAGCGAGCCGGCGATCAGCCAGCCGTCGAGCAGCAGGCAGAGCCAGCCGGCGGCCGACCGCGGGCGCTGGGCGAGCACCAGCACACCGGTGATGGCGAGCGGGGAGAACAGCAGGAAGGCGTACTCGGCGAGCGAGTCCTGCGGCAGCGGGCTGCGGGCGACCAGTTCGTACCAGCCCCAGGTGCCGTTGCCGCAGGCCACCATGAGCGAGGAGAGGCCGAACAGCAGCCAGGCCGGGCGGGCGCGCCCGCCGGCCGTGCAGCCGTACACCAGGCAGGACAGCGCGGCCGCGAGCGCCGCTGCGGCCAGGCCGAAGTCGCCCATGAAGATGGAGAGTTGGAATGAACCCCAGCCGGTGGCGGCACCCAGAGCGTAGGCCAGGCAGAGCGCGCCAAGGACGAGGCCGGGCAGCGTCCGGCTCTCCCGGAGCCGGCACAGCGGGCCACGCCGGGCGGGGGCGGACGCGCCGGCTGCGGCTGCGCCGGGCGTGGACGCGTCGGGCTCGGACGCGTCGGCGGGTGGCACGCCCGGCCGTCCGGCCCCGGGCAGCACCGTATCGGTGGAGCTCACTCGGCCTCTCCCCCTCCGGCCCGGGGCCTGGCGCCCCGGCCACGGGCCACCGGCCGCGCGCCTCTTGGCCGTACGCGGTGGCCTGGCGCCCCGTCAGGACGGAGGCCCAGGGGGTGGGCGGCCTTCCGGTCACCACACCGCACCGATGTTCCCGATCGGGACCCTACACCAAATCCGTCACTCAATGACACATGCACTCAACTTAGAGTAATGGCGACGGGGTGGGGAAATGCACCCGATTCCGGCGGATCGGCCCGGTTGGCGGCGGCGCGCGGCCGGGGGCTCACGCGGCGCGCACGGGAGCACGCGACGGCGCCCGGCCCCGGGCCACCCGGACCGGAGACGGTCGGGGGCCCGGCGCCGGGCGCACGGGTCATCGGGAGGCCCGGGCCGGACACGGCCCAGGTCCTGTCCGGCCTAAGCCGGATCGTCCGGGAACAGCCGCAACCGGTGCGCCAGCGCCGCCGCCTCACCCCGGCCGGTGACCGCGAGCTTGCCCAGGATGTTGGAAACGTGCACGCTCGCGGTCTTCGGAGAGATGTACAGCTCCTCCGCGATCTGCCGGTTGCTCCAGCCGCGCGCCAGCAACCGGAGCACGTCCCGCTCACGGGGGGTGAGGCCGAAGGACTCCCCGACGGGCGGGGTCGCGGCCGGCCCGGCGGCCGGGCGCGCGGCCGCCACCGGGGTCAGCGTCAGCCCGGCCCGGTCGGCCAGGCCCGCGACCTCCGCCAGCAGCGGACGGTCGCCCCGGACGGTGGCCAGTTCCCGAGCCTCGCGCAGCAGTTCGGCCCCGGCCTCGCGCCGCCCGGCCAGCACCTCGGCCTCGCCGGCCCGCAGCAGGGCGACCGCCAGCGGGTACGGCAGCCCGGTCGGGCGCAGCGCGGCGACCGCGGCGGCCCACTGCTCCGGGGTGTCGGCGGCCTCGGCGCGGGCCAGTTCGCCCTCCAGCAGCCGGGCCCAGCCGTGGTGCACCGGCGCCCGCGGCCGCAGCCGGGCCGCCCGCGCGGCGATCGCGGCCAGCGCCTCGGCCCGGCCCGCCGCGGCCTCCGGCAGGCCCCGGCTGTCCGCCTCCACCGTGGCGGCCTCGACCAGCAGCGGGTACACGTCGGACTCGTGGCCGAGCCGCCCCTCCTCCGCCAGCGCGGCGAGCAGTTCCTCCCGGGCCTCCATCGGCCGGCCGGCGAGCGCGGCGATCCGCACCGCCAGCCGACTGATCGGCACGCTGTGCTGGAGCTGGCCGACCCGGTTGGCCGACCGGGCCTGCGCCAGCATGGTCGCCGCGCCGGCCAGGTCCCCGCGCAGCAGCGCGAGGTCGCCGCGCATCCGGTCCAGGAACTCGGCGTGGGTGCCGGTCAGGCTGGTCAGCTCGCAGGCGTCGAGCACCTCGGCGGCCTCCCGGATCCGCCCCAGGTCGGTCAGCGCCTCGGCCAGGTTGCCGGTCAGGATGGTGCCGATGTTGCGCAGCAGGCCGTTGCCGTCCGCGTAGACCAGGCCCTCGCGGGCCAGCACCACCGCCTCCTCGGCCCGGCCCACCCCGCGCTGCATGCTGGCCAGGTTGTTGACGCCGCGCAGCAGCAGGTCGGGCACGCCCAGCCGGCGGGCCGCCTCGACCGCCCCGGCCAGTTCGGCCAGCCCGCCGTCGGCGTCGCCGTGCACGTCGTAGCGCAGGCCGCCGAGCGTCATCCGGGCGTGCACCTCGACGGAGTGCGCGCCGACCTCCTGGGCGATCCGGATCGCCCGCTCGGCCAGCTCGATGTGCTCGGGGCCGGGCTTCTTGAGCATCGCCACCCCGGCGCCGAGCGCGAACACCTCGGCCTGGACGGCGGACGGCGGCAGGTGGTCGACCAGCCGGTGCGCGTGGAGGATCTCCTCGTCGTCACCGGAGCGGCGCAGATTGCCCAGCATCCGGGCCCGGTTGATCCGGAACCAGGCCGCGCGCACCGGGTGCACGGCCTCGTCGACCAGCCGCAGCCCCCGCCTGGCGAGGCTCAGGCCGCGCTCGCGGTCGCCGCAGCGCCGGGCCGCGACCACTGCCTCGGCCAGCACGTCGACCAGCTGGATCCGGTCGCAGTCCCCGTCGGCGGTGCCGTGGTCGCAGGAGCCGGGCGGATAGGTCTCGGCCCAGTCGTACGGGCGCAGGGTGTGCGCCAGCACCTCCTCGGAGACCATGTCCCACAGCTCCAGGGCCCGTTCCAGCATGCCCAGTTGCTCGGCGAAGGCGTTGCGGCGGCGGGCCGCCCGGGCGGCGTCCAGGGCGGTCGGCAGGGCGCGGGCCGGGTCGTGCGCGTGGTACCAGTAGTTGGCCAGCCGGGCGGGCAGGGCGTCGCAGGAGACCAGCTGCGGCTTCGCCTCCACGGCGAGCGCGAACTTGCGGTTGATCCGGTGCCGTTCACCGGGCAGCAGGTCGTCCGAGACCGCCTCGCGGACCAGCGCGTGCCGGAAGCGGTAGCCCTCGCCCTCGCCGTCCGGGCGCAGGATGTTGGCGCCGACGGCCGCCCGCAGCGCCTCGATCAGCGCCTCCTCGTCGTCGTGCAGGACGGCCGCCAGCAGGGCGTGCTCGACGTGCGAGCCCCCCTCGGCGGCGATCCGCACCACTCGCTGGGCCTCCTCGTCCAGGCTCTCCACCCGGACCAGCAGGATGTCGCGCAGCGAGTCGGTGAGCCCGGCACCGCAGCCGTCCTCGAAGGCGGTGGCCAGCTCCTCGACGAAGAACGGATTCCCCTCGGAGCGGCGGTGGATGCGGTCCACCAGCTTCCGGTCGGGGTCGGCGGTGCCGAGGATGCCGGCCAGCTGGGCGGCGACCTCGCCGCGGCCGAACCGCTCCAGCTCCAGCCGCTGGACGGTGCGCAGCCGTTCGAGCTCGGCCAGGAAGGGGCGCAGCGGGTGGCGGCGGTGCAGGTCGTCGGAACGGTAGGTGGCGACCAGCAGCACCCGGGACCGGTGCAGGGTGCGGACCAGGAAGGCGAGCAGTTCGCGGGTGGAGCGGTCGGACCAGTGCAGGTCCTCGACGGCGAACACGAGGGTACGCTCCGCGCCGAGCCGCTCGAACAGCCTCGCGGTGTGCTCGAACAGCCGGGCCCGGCCGTACTCGTCGTTGGGTTCGCCGTCGGCCTCGCCGAACTCGGGCAGCAGCCGGGCCAGGTGCCCCTCGCTGCCGGCCGCCGCGGCCTCCAGCTCGGCGCCCAGCGAGCGGTGCAGCCGGCGCAGCGCCGCGGCCAGCGGGGCGTACGGCAGGCCCTCGGCGCCGATCTCCAGGCAGCCGCCGAGCGTGGTGACCGCTCCCCCGGCGGCGGCCCGCTGCAGGAACTCCTCCAGCAGCCGGGTCTTGCCGACGCCCGCCTCGCCGCCGATCAGCACGGCCTGCGGGCTGCCGGAGCCCGCCCGGCGCAGCGCGTCGGTCAGTTCGGTGATCTCGCTGCCGCGGCCGACGAAGACGGGACTCACCGATATCTGCTGCATGGAGGCGAGCATGCCATAGCCGGAGGTGGCGGGCCGAGGGGTTATCTCCCCTGGCGAACGCCCGGAGGGGGAGGCGCTCCCCTGCTGCGCCTCCCCCTCCGAAACTCCCTCGGCACCGTCGTGGTGCCGGTCCGTCAGCATTCGCGCTGGCGCGCGGGGCGCCGCTGGAAGCGGGCGGCCACCGGACGCTGCCGCAGGCGGCGTCCCTCCTTGGCCTCCCGGACCAGGCGCTCGTGCTCGGCACGGACGGCCAGCTCGTGGGCGTGCTGCTGGATGAGCTCGTACTCGATCACTTTCGGTTCCCCCTGTGGGTTTCACTGCGTTTCGCTGTCGAGTAAGAGCTTCCTCTCCCAGCGGGGGGTGCCGCATCGGAAGCCCTACCGATCTTCCGGGCCCCGGATGCCTTAGATCGGGGCCCCGGGAACGACAAAGGCCCGGTCTTACCTCGTTTTAGAGGTGAGACCGGACCTTAGGCCTTACTTAGAGTGCCTTAGACGCCTTAGGCGCCTTAGGACCTCAGGCAAAGACGCCCAGATTCTCTGGGTTGTGCTTACTGCCCCTCGACGGCGAGCCGCTCCAGGATCAGGTCCTTGACGCGGGCCGCGTCGGCCTGGCCGCGGGTGGCCTTCATGACCGCACCGACCAGCGCGCCGACCGCGGCGACCTTGCCGTCACGGATCTTGGCGGCGATCGCCTCGTTCTCGGCGATGGCCTGGTCGACGGCCGCACCGAGCGCGGAGTCGTCCGAGACGACGGCCAGGCCGCGCTTCTCGACGACCTCGTCCGGCTCGCCCTCGCCGGCCAGCACGGCCTCGATGACCTGGCGGGCCAGCTTGTCGTTCAGCTTGCCCTCGGCGACCAGCGCGGTGACCCGGGCGACCTGCGCCGGGGTGATCGGCTGCTCGCTCAGCTCGGTGCCGGTCTCGTTGGCCCGGCGGGCCAGCTCGCCCATCCACCACTTGCGGGCCTGGTCGGCCGGGGCGCCGGCGGCGATGGTCTCCTGGATCGGCTCGACGGCGCCGGCGTTCAGCACCGACTGCATGTCCTTGTCGGACAGGCCCCATTCGGCCTGCAGCCGGGCCCGGCGCACCCGCGGCAGCTCGGGCAGGCCTGCGCGCAGCTCCTCGACCCAGGCGCGGGCGGGGGCGATCGGCACCAGGTCCGGCTCGGGGAAGTAGCGGTAGTCCTCGGCGTTGTCCTTGATCCGGCCCGAGGTGGTGCTGCCGTCCTCCTCGTGGAAGTGCCGGGTCTCCTGGATGATCGTGCCGCCGTCGGTCAGCACCGTGGCGTGCCGCTGGATCTCGAACCGGGCGGCCCGCTCCACGCTGCGCAGCGAGTTGACGTTCTTGGTCTCCGAACGGGTGCCGAAGGTCTCGGTGCCGTTGGGGCGCAGCGACAGGTTGACGTCGCAGCGCATCTGGCCCTTGTCCATCCGCGCCTCGGAGACGCCCAGCGCCTTGATCAGCTCGCGCAGCTCGGCGACGTACGCCTTGGCGACCTCGGGGGCGCGCTCGCCGGCCCCGACGATCGGCTTGGTGACGATCTCGATCAGCGGGATGCCGGCCCGGTTGTAGTCGAGCAGCGAGTGGGTGGCCCCGTGGATGCGGCCGGTGGCGCCACCGACGTGGCTGGACTTGCCGGTGTCCTCCTCCATGTGGGCGCGCTCGATCTCCACGCGGAAGGTCGAGCCGTCCTCCAGCTGCACGTCGAGGTAGCCGTTGAAGGCGATCGGCTCGTCGTACTGCGAGGTCTGGAAGTTCTTGGGCATGTCCGGGTAGAAGTAGTTCTTCCGCGCGAACCGGCACCACTCGGCGATCTCGCAGTTCAGCGCCAGGCCGATCTTGACGGCCGACTCCACGCCGATCTCGTTGACCACCGGCAGCGAGCCGGGCAGGCCCAGGCAGGTCGGGCAGGTCTGGCTGTTCGGCTCGGCACCCAGCTCGGTCGAGCAACCGCAGAACATCTTGGTCTTGGTGCCCAGCTCGACGTGGACCTCAAGGCCCATCACCGGGTCGTACGACGCGAGAGCGTCCTCGTAGGAGACCAGGTTCATGACGCTCACAGCGTCCCCTTCACTAAAAGACTTGGGAGGTACGGGCCCGGCCGCCGCTCGCGCGGGGCCGGGCCGGGGCGCTCAGCTCAGCCCAGCAGGACGTCGTCGGAGCCGAGCTGGCGCAGCTCGCGCACCAGCAGGGCGGTCCCGGTGATCAGCGCGGCGGCGCCGACCAGGGCGTTGACCAGCTTGAGGGTGTCGCTCTCCTCGCGGGCCTTCCGGACGTCCTTGACGACCGAGACCGCGCCGAAGGCGCTGGTGCCGATGGACAGCCACAGGCCCGGCTTGCTGTGCTTGAAGCCCTTCAGGGACGACGGTGCCTTGAGGGACGACGGGGCCTTGGCCTTCTCGATCCTGCTCACAGTGCCGGTGCCTCCTCCAGCAGGGTGTGCCCCCACTTGTCGTTGAGTGCGGCCTCGACGGCGCCGCCCACCCGGTACAGGCGGTCGTCCGCCATCGCGGGTGCGATGATCTGCAGGCCGACCGGGAGATTGTCCTCCGGGGCCAGACCGCAGGGCAGCGACATGGCCGCGTTGCCCGCGAGGTTCGACGGAATCGTGCAGAGGTCGGCCAGGTACATCGCCATCGGGTCGTCGGCGCGCTCGCCGATCGGGAAGGCGGTGGTCGGCGTGGTCGGCGAGACCAGCACGTCCACGCCCGCGAAGGCGGCGTCGAAGTCGCGCGAGATGAGCGTGCGGACCTTCTGGGCCGAGCCGTAGTAGGCGTCGTAGTAGCCCGAGGAGAGGGCGTAGGTGCCGAGGATGATGCGGCGCTTGACCTCGGGGCCGAAGCCGGCCTCGCGGGTCAGGGCGGTGACGTCCTCGGCCGAGCGGGAGCCGTCGTCGCCGACCCGCAGGCCGTAGCGCATCGCGTCGAAGCGGGCCAGGTTGGACGAGGCCTCGCTGGGCGCGATCAGGTAGTACGCGGGCAGCGCCAGGGTGAAGGACGGGCAGGAGACCTCGACGACCTCGGCGCCCAGCTCGCGCAGCAGCTCCACCGACTCGTTGAAGCGCTCCATCACGCCGGCCTGGTAGCCCTCGCCGGCGAACTCCTTGACCACGCCGATCCGCATGCCGCGCACGTCGCGCAGCTTGGCGGCCTCGACCACGGCCGGGACGGGCGCGTCGATCGAGGTGGAGTCCAGCGGGTCGTGCCCGGCGATGGCCTCGTGCAGCAGCGCCGCGTCCAGCACGGTGCGGGCGCACGGGCCGCCCTGGTCCAGCGAGGACGAGAAGGCGACCAGGCCGTAGCGGGAGACCGAGCCGTAGGTCGGCTTGACGCCGACGGTGCCGGTGACGGCGCCGGGCTGGCGGATCGAGCCGCCGGTGTCGGTGCCGATCGCCAGCGGGGCCTCGAAGGCGGCCAGCGCGGCGGCCGAACCGCCGCCGGAGCCGCCGGGGATGCGGGAGAGGTCCCACGGGTTGCCGGTCGTGCCGTAGGCGGAGTTCTCGGTGGAGGAGCCCATCGCGAACTCGTCCATGTTGGTCTTGCCGAGGATGACCACGCCGGCGTCCTTGAGACGGGTGGTCAGCGTGGCGTCGTACGGCGGGATCCAGCCTTCGAGGATCTTGGAGCCGCAGGTGGTCGGCACGCCCTTGGTGGTGAAGACGTCCTTCAGCGCGAGCGGGACGCCGGCCAGCGGGCCCAGCTCCTCGCCCTTGGCGCGCTTCTCGTCGACGGCCCTGGCGGCGTTCAGCGCGCCCTCGGTGTCGACGTGCAGGAAGGCGTTGACCTTCTTGTCGACGGCGCCGATGCGGTCCAGGTGCGCCTGCGCCACCTCGACGGCGGACACCTCGCCCCTGGCGATGGCGGAGGCCGTCTCAGCGGCGGTGTACTTGATCAACTCGGTCATCTCGGTCAGTCCTCCCCGAGGATCTGCGGCACACGGAAACGCTGCTCCTCGGCGGCGGGGGCGCCGGACAGCGCCTGCTCCGGGGTGAGCGACGGCCGCACCTCGTCCGCGCGCATCACGTTGGTCAGCGGGAGCGGGTGGGAGGTCGGCGGGACGTCCTGTCCGGCGACCTCGGAAACGCGGGCGACCGCGCCGATGATCACGTCGAGCTGCTCGGCGAAGTGGTCCAGCTCTTCGGGCTTCAGCTCAAGACGCGACAGCCGGGCGAGGTGGGCGACCTCCTCGCGCGTGATGCCAGGCATGCAGCGATCCTCAGGGTGAGTTCTGGTGAGGCCCGGCGCCGCGCGCAGGCGGTGCCGGGCCCGGGCAGGAGCAACCGGTCCGGTGCTCCGTCCTCGTGGTCTTTGGACCCCATCCTATGGGGCCCGGCCCGGCCACCGGCCAACGAGTGAGCGAGCGCGCCCGTCACTGCGGCCTGGTGCGGGCCCAACTCTGCGCGCCCGGCGCCTTGATCTCGATCTGCGCGGCCGACACGGGCTGGGGCGCGGGCACGGCCTGGACCGTCTGAACGGCCTGCACGGCCTGCACGGCCTGCGGGAGGGTCGGGGGCAGCACGGGGGGCAGCACCGACGGGAGGGTCGGGGGCAGCACCGGCGCGATGGCCTGCTGGACCACCGGCTGGACGGCCTGCGGCAGCACCGGCTGGACCGGCAGGCCCTGGCCCCCCTGCACCGCGTGGAGGGCCGACGGCAGCCGGCCCGGCGGGGGGACCAGCCGCTCCACCGGCGGGGCGCCGGTGCGGTGCACCCGCAGCCAGGCGGTGGCCTGCTCGGCCGGCAGCGCCGCCGACACCAGCCAGCCCTGGACGGCGTCCACCCCCATGCAGTGCAGCCGCTCCCAGGTCTCGTCGTCCTCGACGCCCTCGGCGACCACGGTCAGGCCCAGCGAGTGGGCGAGCTCCACCGAGCAGCGCACCACCGCCGCGTCGTGGTCGTCGGCGACCATCCGGGAGACGAAGGAACGGTCGATCTTCAGCTCGCCGACCGGCAGGCTGCGCAGCCGCACCAGCGAGGAGTGGCCGGTGCCGAAGTCGTCCAGGGACATCCCGACGCCGTAGCCGCGCAGTTCGGCGAGGGTGTCGGCGGCCCGGCGGGAGTCGTCCAGCAGCAGCCGTTCGGTGATCTCCAGCTGGAGCGCGTGGGCCGGCACCTGGTGGCGGACGAGGTGGCCGGCGACGCGCTGGGCGAAGCCGGGGTTGAGCACGTCGCGCGGGGAGACGTTGACCGCGACCTGCACCTGGAGGCCCTGTTCCCGCCAGTAGGCGAGCTGCCCGACGGCGGCCTCCAGCACGTAGTCGGTGAGCCGGGGCATCAGGCCGCTGGACTCGGCGAGCCCGACGAACTCGTCCGGCGAGACCCGGCCCTGGCCGGGGCGCTCCCAGCGCAGCAGCGCCTCCAGGCCGACCACCCGGCCGTCGAAGGCCACCTTGGGCTGGTAGTGCAGCTGCACCTCGCCGGTCTCCAGCGCCCGCCGCAGGTCGCCGAGCAGCCCTATCCGGTACGGCGTGTCGGCGTCCTGGGTCTCGTCGTACTGCGCGACGCCGCTGCAACCGCGCTGGGCGTGGCCCATCGCCACGTCGGCGCGGCGCAGCAGCGCCTCGGCGTCCTGGGCGTGCTGCGGGTAGACGCAGACGCCGGCGCTGGCCTCCAGCACGAGCAGCAGCCCGTCCAGCCGGATCGGCGCGGCGAGTTCGGCGATCAGCGCCTTGGCGACCCGCTCCAGGCTGTCCGGGCAGTTGATGCCGGGCAGCAGCACGGCGAACTCGTCGCCGCCCATCCGGGCCACCATCGGGCGGCCGCGCCGGTAGTTCCGGGGCAGGCCCGCGAAGACGTCGTCGATGGACTCCCGGGTGGCGCTGCCGGCCGGGCCTCCGGAACGCAGCGCGCGGTGCAGCCGGCGGGCGATGTGCACCAGCAGCCGGTCGCCGGCGGTGTGACCGAGGGTGTCGTTGAGCGATCGGAAGCGATCGAGATCGAGCAGGATGAGACCGACGCTGTAACCTTCCGCGCGCTCCGCGATCGCCTCCTGGGCGGCCATCAACAGGGCCTGACGGTTGGGCAGATCCGTCAGCGGGTCGGTCAGCTGGTCACGGGCGCGGTCGCGGGCGATCCGCCAGGCGGCGACCAGCACCGCCAGCGGCACCGCGAACAGCGGCAGCAGTTCGGGCTCGTACCGGTAGACCAGGACGGCCAGCGGGATGAGCGGCGCGGCGCCGGCCAGCAGCACGCCGAGCAGCAGGACCGCACCTGCCACCCCCTGCGGCGGGCGTGTGGGCGCACCGCCGGTCGTACGATCCATAAGCCCTGTCCTCCGTCGGGCCCGCCCCGTCAGGCCGCCTTACGGTGAGGCACCGTGCCGGTACCGACAGCTGCCGGGCATGGAGCGACCCCGCGGAGCACCGGCTCAGCCGGTGCCCCCACCCCTGCTGACACTCTGTTGCGCTCCAGGGTATGCCGGGGTCCACCCGGTGGGCAGACTTTCGGACAACCGGAAACGCGCCACCGCGCCCGGGTGTCGCACAGTGACATAATGCCCGCTTCCACGGCGCGACACCCGGTGACGTTGCATCAGGACGATAACAAGACGGGCTCGGTCACGCTCCGCTCGGGTCGGCCTCCGGAGCGGCCTCGGCGGGGGCCTCCCCGACCTCGGGCAGGCCGAGGTGGGCACGGGCCGCGGCCGGTCCGTCGGCGAGCAGCACGGCGAAGCCGGCGTCGTCCAGGACCGGCAGTCCGAGCTGAACGGCCTTGTCGTACTTGGACCCGGGGTTGTCACCGGCCACAACAAAATCTGTCTTCTTCGATACCGAACCGGTCACCTTCGCGCCGCGCGAGGTCAGCGCCTCCTTGGCCCCGTCCCGGGTGTGCCCGGCCAGGGTGCCGGTGACCACGACGGTCAGGCCCTCCAGCGGGCGCTCCGCCTCCTCCTCGTCGGCGGGCTCCTCGGTGAAGCGGACGCCGGCCGCGCGCCACTTCTCCAGGATCCCCCGGTGCCACTCCTCCTGGTACCACTCGACGACGGAGCGGGCGATGATCGGTCCGACCCCCTCGACGGCGGCCAGCTCCTCCTCGGTGGCCGAGAAGATCCGGTCGAGGTCCCGGAACTCCCGTGCCAGCTCCTGCGCCGCGACCGGCCCGACGTGCCGGATCGAGAGGCCGTTGAGGAAGCGCCACAGCGGACGTTCCTTCACCCTCTCCAGATTCTCCAGCAGCACGCCCGCCGTCTTCTTGGGCTCGCCCTTCTGGTTCGCGAAGAAGGTGGCCTTCTTCTCCTTGCCGGTGCGGTCGTCCAGCTTGGGCATGCCCGTCTTCTGGTCGCGGACCAGCACCTCGATCGGCAGCAACTGCTCCATCGTCAGGCCGAAGATGTCGCCCTCGTCCCGCACCGGCGCCTCTGCCGGCTCCAGCGGCTGGGTCAGCGCGGTCGCCGCGACATAGCCCAGGCCCTCGATGTCCAGCGAGGAACGGCCGCCCAGGAAGGCGATCCGCTCGCGGATCTGCGCCGGGCAGAACTGCGCGTTGGGGCAGCGCAGATCGATGTCCCCCTCGGACATCGGGCGCAGCTCGGCCCCGCACTCGTGGCAGTGCGAGGGCATCACGAACTCCTGCTCGGTGCCGTCCCGCAGGCTCTCCACCGGGCCGAGGATCTCCGGGATGACGTCACCGGCCTTGCGCAGCACGATGGTGTCGCCGAGCAGCACGCCCTTGGCCTTGACGACCTGCTGGTTGTGCAGCGTCGCGTACTGCACCATCGAGCCGGCCACCTTCACCGGCTCGGCCAGCACCGCGTACGGGGTGGCCCGGCCGGTGCGGCCGATGCCGACCTTGATCGCGGCCAGCTTGCCGGTGACCTCCTCCGGCGGGTACTTCCAGGCGATCGCCCAGCGCGGGGACTTGGAGGTGGAACCGAGCCGCCCCTGCAGGGCGATCTCGTCCACCTTGACCACGACGCCGTCGATCTCGTGCTCGACCGAGTGCCGCTGCTCGCCGAAGTGCTCGATGAACGCCCGCACCTCGTCGAGCGTCCCGACCACCTTGTTGTGCCGGGCCGTCGGCAGGCCCCACGCGCGCAGCAGGTCGTAGGCGTGCGACTGGCAGTCGATGTCGAAGCCGACCCGGGCGCCGATGCCGTGCACCACCATGTGCAGCGGACGGGACGCGGTGACCAGCGGGTCCTTCTGGCGCAGCGAACCGGCGGCGGCGTTGCGGGGGTTGGCGAACAGGTGGACCAGCGCCTGCGGACGCCTGCCCTCCTTGGCGCGCTCCTCGTTCTCCGCCCGGCGGCGCTCGTTCTCCGCCGCCAGCGAGGCGTTCAGCTCCTCGAAGGCCTCCGTCGGCAGGTAGACCTCGCCGCGGATCTCGACCAGCTCGGGCAGGTCGTCGCCGGTGAGCTGCTGCGGGATCTCCTTGATGGTGCGGACGTTGGCGGTGATGTCCTCGCCGACCCGGCCGGTGCCCCGGGTCGCGGCGAGGACCAACTGGCCGCGCTCGTAGGTGAGGTTGACGGCCAGGCCGTCCACCTTGAGCTCGCACAGGTAGTGGTAGTCGATGCCGTCCAGCTCGCGGGCGACCCGGTCCGCCCAGGCCGCCAGCTCCTCGTCGTCCATGGCGTTGTCGAGGCTGAGCAGCCGCTCGCGGTGCTCGACCTTGGTGAAGCCCTCCGCGACGTCGCCGCCGACCTCCTGCGTCGGCGAGTCCGGCGTCACCAGGGCCGGGTGCGCGGCCTCGACCGCCTCCAGCTCGCGCATCAGGACGTCGAACTCGGCGTCGCTGACGACCGGGGCGTCCTGCACGTAGTACCGGGCGCGGTGCTCGGTGATCTCCACGACCAGCTCGGCATGCCGCCTGCGCACCTCCGCAGGGACGTCCTCCCAGCCCTCGACAGCCACCACCGCAAGCCCTCCTACGTTCTCATTCCGGGTTGTCCACCAGGCTCTGCGCCGCCCGCGCCGCAAGCGACAGCGCCTTGCGCGCGTACGCCGGGGACGCCCCGGCCAGCCCGCAGGTCGGCGTCACCAGCACGCGGCGGCCCAGCAGCTCCGGGGCGAACCCGAGCCTGCGCCACAAGGTCCTGACACCCTGGACACTACCGGCCGGGTCGGACACCGCCTGGTCAGTGGAGGGCACGACACCAGCGAGGATCGCCGTGCCCGCCTCGACCGCCTCGCCCAGGTCGTCGTCGTCCCGCTCGGTCAGCAGCGAGAAGTCCAGCGAGACCCCGGCCACACCGGCCCGGCGCAGCAGCGGGATCGGCACGTCCGGCGCGCAGCAGTGCACGACGACGGGCACGTCCAGGCCCCGGATGACCTCGCGCAGCACCTCCTCGGCGACCTGCCGGTCCACCGAGCGCAGCCGCTGGAAGCCGCTGGCGGTCTTCACCGAACCGGCCAGCACGGCGGGCAGCGAGGGCTCGTCGAGCTGGAGGACCAGTTGGGCGCCCGGGACCCGACTGCGGACGTCGGCGAGGTGGCGGCGCAGGCCCTCGGTGAGCGAACCGGCGATGTCCCGGCAGGCGCCGGGGTCGGAGAGCGCCTTCTCGCCGTACTTGAGCTCGATCGAGGCGGCCAGCGTCCACGGCCCGACGGCCTGCAGCTTGAGCGCGCCCTGGTAGCCCTGGGTGAACTCCTCCAGCGCGTCCAGGTCCTCGCGCAGCCAGGAGTGGGCGCGCCGGGTGTCCCGGCCGGGGCGGTCGGCGAAGCGCCAGCCGCTCGGCTCGGTCTGCGCGAACAGCTCGACCAGCAGGCCGGCGCCACGGCCGATCATGTCGGCACCCGGCCCGCGGGCGGGCAGTTCGGGCAGGAACGGCAGCTGCTCCAACGCCCCGGTGGAGGTCTTGGCGGCCTCCCGGGCGTCGGTGCCGGGCAGCGAACCGACGCCGGTGGCGGCGCCGCGCAGGTCGGGGAAGGGCTGTGGGGTGCTCACCCGCCCGAGCCTAGTGCGCGGCGCCCCGCGCGTTTCAGCGCCCCGGGCGGACGGTGATGTCGGTGAGCTCCGCGTCACGGGAGGCGTCGAGGGCGGCGAGGATCGCCTTGGCCACCGACTCGGGGGCGATCCAGCGGTCCTCGTCGTAGGCCTTGCCCTCCTGCTGGTGCACCTTGGCCTGCATCGCGGTGGCGGTGCGGCCCGGGTAGACCGAGGTGACCCGGACGCCGTTCGGGTGCTCCTCCTGGCGCAGCGCGTCGGCCAGCGCCTTGAGGCCGTGCTTGCTCGCCGCGTAGGCCGACCACTCGGCATGGGCGGAGAGCCCGGCACCGGAGTTGACGAACACCACGTGCCCCTTGACCAGGCGCAGCGAGGGCAGCAGGAGCCGGGTCAGCTCGGCGGGGGCGACCAGGTTGACGTTCAGCGTCTCCTGCCAGGCCTTGACCGACAGGTCGCCGACCGTGCCCAGCTCGACCATGCCCGCGACGTGCAGCACGGAGTCCAGCTCGACGGGCAGCGCCTGGTGGCCGAAGGCCCAGGAGAGCTTGGCCGGGTCGCCGAGGTCCCCGACCAGGGTCTTCGCCCCGGGGAAGCGCTCGCGCAGCTCGGCGGCGCGGCGGGCGTCGCGGGCCAGCAGCCAGAGGTCGTCCCCGCGCTCGGCGAGGCGTTCGGCGAGGACGGCGCCGATGCCGGAGCCGGCGCCGGTGATCAGATGAGTGGCCATGGTGGTGATCCTCTCAGGCCTTGAGCTGCGCGAAGACCTCGGCCGGGGTGTCGGCGAACCGGATCAGCTCGGCGAGCGGGCGGGGCAGGAAGCCCTCGGCGTCCATCCGCTCCATCTGCGTGCGCAGGCCCGCGTAGAAGCCCTCGGTGTCCAGGACGATCACCGGCTTGTCGAACATGCCGTGCTTCTTGAGCTCCAGCACCTCGGTCACCTCGTCGAGGGTGCCCAGCCCGCCCACGAGCACGACGATCGCGTCCGCCCGGGCCGCCAGCTCCGCCTTCCGCTCGGCCAGGTCACGGGTCATGACGAGCTCGTCGGCGCCGACGTACCCCTTGTGCTTGAGCATCTCGACCAGCACCCCGACCAGCTTCCCGCCGGCCGCCTTCACCTCGTCGGCCAGCAGCCCCATCAGCCCGGCGTTGGACCCGCCCCACACCAGGGTGTGGCCACCTTCGCCGAGGAGCCGCGCGAACTCGGCGGCGGGGGCGGTGTAGCGGTCGTCGAGCGAGTACGCGGAGCAGAAGACTGTGATGTTCATAGTGCCATCTGGTCTATCACGCCCCGGCGCACTCACTCACCGGCTTTAGGCCTCGGCCAGCCTCCTCCGAGCATCATGCCGTCCTCTCCGGAGGGTGTGCCGGCGGCCGCGGCGAGTTGCCGATTCGGCCTTCGGGCTGCTGAGAGCTGGTAGCAGTCCACCTCCCGGGCCCGGGCAGTCACGTTGTCCCGTGCGAGGAAGCCGCGCAGCCGACACTCCGAGTATGCCAGGAGCGTTCGATCCGGCCGGGTCGACAGGGTGATCGTCCCCCTTGGCCGGCACTGCTGCTCACGCGCAGGAGGGCAGGAGCCCCCGGCCCGGGTGGGCGTGTCGGTCCGAGAGGACACCCAGGACGGCGACCAGACCGGCTGCGAGACGGTCCGCGGGGTCGGCGCCGGGCGTGTTCTCGGGCCGGTGGGACGCCAGGCGGGCGGCCAGCCAACCCGGGGACGCCCAGCCCGCCCGGACGGCCATGGTGGTGAACCGGCGCAGCAGGTCGTCCTCCGGGACGGCGCGGGCGGGCTCCTGGAGGTCGGGCGGCAGGTGCTCGGTCATCCGCTCCCAGCCCGTGGGGTCGGGCGGCGGCGGCAGCGGTGCCGGTGCGGGCTGTTCGCTCGCGCGCGGAGTGGCACCCGTCACTACAACAGCAACCATCTTCTTGTCCTGGTAAGGGACTTCCTGGTTGCGTCCGCACGTGCGGAGCGACGAGCCCGCACGTGCGGATTTGTCCGGCTCCGCACGTGCGGACTTCCGTTCGCCGCAGCGCGGCCTCGGCAGCGCCGCAGGTGCGGACTTCACCGACTCCGCACGTGCGGACTTACCGGCGGCGCAGCGGAGTTGCTCCTGCTTGACGCGCCGGGCGTCGGCGCGCAGGACGGCGAGGGCGGCGTCCCAGTCGGGGACGCCGCCCAGGGGCACGGTGACGGCGTAGCCGCGAACCCGGGTGCCGGAGGGGCCGTGGACGAGGGCCATGACCCCGGCCGCCTCGGCGGCCCGGTAGAAGCCGGGGACGGAGTCCTTGGAGACCCGGCAGGCCCGGGAGAACCAGAGGTTGGACGGCGGGCAGTGGAGGTTGGTCCCGTCCGCGTCGGCCTTCTGCGCGGCGTGCATGAGGAAGAGGACGAAGGACGGCCCGAGGGACTTCCAGGGCCCACCGGTCGGGACGCTCTGCATCCACTGCCCGATGCGGACCCGGAACTCGTTGGCGGGCGGGGTGCCGGTGGGGCGGGAGAGGGCGAGGGCTTCGGTGGTGACGGCGACGGGCACGTTCGGCCTTTCGTGGCCGATATGCGAGCCGGAGCGCGTCCGGGCTGGCATACTGGCCGAGGTGTTATGCGCGTGCGCCGGAACCGCCAAGTTTACGGGCGTACGCGGGAATGGCCACCGCCCAACTGGGCGGTGGCCATTGCAGTTTACGCCGACAGATCAGCGGATTTGACGGACAGTCATGAATTCACTGCGGCGAGTGCTCGCGCATGAGTTCGGGATGCACGCTACGCGAGGTAGGCCTGCTGCCACTCCAGCGAGGTCATCGACAGTGCCGCCTCGGCGAGTTGGCGGGCGGACTCGGTCTTGAGGCTGCCGAGACTGCTGTCGATCCACAGGAGTGCTCCGCGATGGTCTCGGGATCCTTCACCCCGGCGATCCACCAGCCCGACCGCTTCGCCCGCTTGAGCATCCCCGCCTCGAAGAGGTACCCGCCGCGCCCTTTGCCTGCCGTTCTCAACCATGGCCGTCCTTCTCCTGTCCCGGATCCATCACCACGTCTCCACCCCGTCCCGCAGATACCGTGAGCCGCCATCCGCGATCGCTCTCACAGCCGCGTTCAGCCGGTTCCGCTGGCGGGTTCGCAGCCGGTCGGCGGCCTCCGGCGCGGACAGGAAGACGGCCTCGGACAGTTCGTCGTCGTGCGGCCGCACCCGCGCGGCCAGGTCGGACGAGAGGGTGCCCGCGTCGAAGATGAACGCGATCTGGTCGTCCCACGGGCCGTGCGGGGCAACCCAGTCCACGACCAGCAGGCGGTGGACCGTGATCTCCAGGCCCAGTTCCTCGCGCAGTTCCCGCACTGCGGCCTCGTCCGGCGACTCATTGGCCTCAGCCATCCCTCCGGGCAGGTCCCAACCCTCCTTGTAGGTCGGGTTGACGGTCAGGATGCGACCAGCCTGGTCGCGCAGGATCACGTCCGCAGAGACGCGCTTGCGAGCCTGCCGGGCATTGCCCTCGGCGAGGTAGGCGTGCCAGGCATCGGTGTCGGTGGGTGCGGGTCTCACGTTGAACCTCCCCGAGGCGACGGGATGATGTCGGCGAGCAGGAGCAGCCGGGCTCTGCGCGCCTCATCGAATCGTGCCAGGTATTCACGCACCGGGCCGTACTCGCGGTACCGCCCGAAGAGTTCACCGAGGCCATCCATCTGATGGACGACTCGGCATCAGCCGCCCTGATCCATCCACGGGAGCGAATCCTGATGTCTCCACTCACCGCTTTGCCGACCAAGTTGATCGGCTGCACTGGGGAAACGCTGCTGACTGCCGTCGCTACACCGGATACCGCTCGCTTCACCACACCGACGACCATCCGCCTGCCGTACCAGGCCGAGTCGGTGGGCGCCGCGCGTCGGTTCGTCGTGGCGAAGCTGCGGGAGTGGGGGTCGGACGATCTGGTGGACGATGCCTCCCTGATCGCCAGCGAGTTGGCCACCAACGCCGTCAGGACCGGCTGTCAGACGCGCATGATTGTCGCCGTGCGCCGCCCGAGCGACCGAATCATCCGCATCCTCGTCGGTGACGGCTCTTGCTCGATGCCCGTGATGATCCAGGCCGGGCCCGACGCCACGTCGGGTCGAGGCTTGGCGATGGTCCACCGGCTCACCGAGGGCCGTTGGGGCGCCAGCCCCCGCCCGTTCGGGTAGGTCGTGCACGCGGACCTCCCGACGCCCAAGCCGACCTCCCCATGAGCCGGCAGCCGCCGGACGACACCCCCTACAGCCGGATCATCGCCACCTGCTCCCTGCTGGAGATCCCTCCCGCATGGCTGGAACAGACGGCCCCCGGCGGAATCATCGTCGCCCCGTTCGGCACCGAGTACGGCGGCGAGCAGATCATCCGTCTGACCGTGAACGGCGACGGGACCAGCGCGAGCGGCAAGTTCACCCGAGGCTCCGCGTTCATGCGACTCCGCCACCAGCGCACGGACCGGCCGTCGTTCGACGCCTACCTGCACGGGAAGGGGTGGCCAGCACACGGGGTGCGGAGCACCACCAGTCTGTCCCCTCGGGCCACGGGCGGGTGGTTCGAGCAGTTCGTCATCGGATCCGGCGTACCCGGTACGTTCTGGCGGACAGAGCGTTACGACAACGACGCCTACACACTGTGGCTCTACAGCCGCGACACCCTCTCCTGGGCCTCCGCCGACTACGAGCGCGACCGCACGAGGTACGAGGTGTACCAGTCCGGCCCCCGGAACCTCTGGGATGAGCTGGAAGCGGCCTACCGGTGGTGGGCGGACCAGGGCCGCCCCGGGTGCGGGCGGTTCGGCCTGACGGTCACCTTGGAGGGCCAGCACGTCTGGCTGGACTCCCCGGGCAACCCCGTCCCGCAGCACTGAGCGAGCCCGGCCGTCCGCACCGGACGGCCGGGCACTCAGAGCCGGACTACGCCCGGACTGCCAGCCGCTCGGTGCCGGCGATGGTGGCCGAGCCGACGACGCGGGTGCCGTCGTACAGCACCACGGCCTGGCCGGGGGCGATGCCGCGCACCGGGCTGTCCAACTGCACCCGCAGCTCGCCGTCCACGACGGAGGCGGAGACCGGCACCTCCTCGCCGTGGGCGCGCAGTTGGGCGGTGTACCGGCCGTCGGCGAGCGGCTCGGTGCCGCACCAGCGCGGCCGGATCGCGGTGAGCCCGGTGACGTCCAGGCCCTCGATCGGGCCGACGGTGACGGTGTTGTTCACCGGCGAGATGTCGAGCACGTAGCGGGGCTTGCCGTCCGCCGCCGGGCGGCCGATCCGCAGGCCCTTGCGCTGGCCGATGGTGAAGCCGTACGCGCCGTCGTGCTCGCCGAGCTTGGTGCCGTCGGCGTCGAGGATGTCGCCGGTGGCGGTGCCGAGGTGCTTGGCCAGGAAACCCTGGGTGTCGCCGTCGGCGATGAAGCAGATGTCGTGGCTGTCCGGCTTCTTGGCGACGGCCAGGCCGCGGCGCTCGGCCTCCTCGCGGATGGCGTCCTTGGTGGTGTCGCCGAGCGGGAACAGCGAGTGGGCGAGCTGGTCGGCGTCGAGCACGCCGAGGACGTACGACTGGTCCTTCGCCGCGTCGACGGCGCGGTGCAGTTGGCGCTCCCCGGACGGCAGGTCGACGATCCGGGCGTAGTGGCCGGTGCAGACCGCGTCGAAGCCGAGCGCGATCGCCTTGTCGAGCAGCGCGGCGAACTTGATCTTCTCGTTGCAGCGCAGGCAGGGATTGGGAGTGCGGCCGGCCGCGTACTCGGCGACGAAGTCGTCGATGACGTCCTCGCGGAAGCGCTCGGCGAGGTCCCAGACGTAGAACGGGATGCCGATCACGTCGGCCGCCCGCCACGCGTCCCGGGAGTCCTCGATGGTGCAGCAGCCGCGGGCCCCGGTACGGAAGGACTGCGGATTGGCGGACAGCGCCAGGTGGACGCCCGTCACCTCGTGCCCCGCTTCGGCGGCGCGGGCGGCGGCGACGGCGGAGTCGACGCCGCCGGACATCGCCGCGAGCACGCGCAGACGGCCGGTGGACGGAGCGGTCGGGGCACCCGGGAAGTCAGTCATGGTGACTACAAGAGTACGGGGCCGCCGTCCATGCCCGGCCGCCCGGAGGAACTACCGCCGCACCGAGGCCAGCCCCGCGTTGTGGGCCCGCTGGACGGCCGGGGCGAGCGCCTCGACCAGCGCCGTCACGTCCTCGCGCACCGAGGTGTGCCCGAGCGAGAACCGCAGCGAGGCCCGGGCCAGCGCCGGGTCGACGCCCATCGCGAGCAGTACGTGGCTGGGCTGCGGCACCCCGGCCGAGCAGGCCGAGCCGGTGGAGCACTCGATGCCCTGGGCGTCGAGCAGCATCAGCAGCGCGTCGCCCTCGCAGCCGGGGAAGGAGAAGTGCGCGTTGGCGGGCAGCCGCCCCTCGGCGGCCGGGTCGCCGTTGAGCACCGCGGCGGGGACGGTGGCCAGCACGGCGGCGATCAGCTCGTCGCGCAGCGCGCCGAGCACGACCGCGTGCTCCGGCTGGCGCTCGACCGCGAGGGCCGCGGCGGCGGCGAAGCCGGCGGCGGCGGGCGCGTCCAGGGTGCCGGAGCGGACGTCGCGTTCCTGGCCGCCGCCGTGCAGCAGCGGGACGGGCGCGGCGCCGCGCGAGAGCAGCAGCGCGCCGATGCCGAACGGTCCGCCGATCTTGTGTCCGGTGACGGTGAGCGCGGTGAGCCCCGACTCGGCGAAGGAGACCGGGACCTGCCCGAGCGCCTGCACCGCGTCGGCGTGCATCGGGATGCCGTACTCGGCCGCGACGGCGGCGAGTTCGCGCACCGGCTGGACGGTGCCGACCTCGTTGTTGGCCCACATCACGGTGACCAGCGCGACCGAGTACGGGTCCCGCTCGATCGCCTCGCGCAGCGCCTGCGGGTGCACCCGGCCGAGCAGGTCGACCGGCAGGTACTCGACGTCGGCGCCCTCGTGCTCGGAGAGCCAGTGCACCGCGTCCAGCACCGCGTGGTGCTCGACCGGGCTGCACAGCACCCGGGTGCGGGCCGGGTCGGCGTCCCGGCGGGCCCAGTACAGGCCCTTGACGGCGAGGTTGTCGGACTCGGTGCCCCCGCCGGTGAGCACGATCTCGCTCGGGCGGGCGCCCAGCGAGTCGGCCAGCGACTCGCGGGCCTCCTCGACCACCCGGCGGGCCCGGCGGCCGGCCGCGTGCAGGGACGAGGCGTTGCCGACCACCCCCAGGTGCGCCGACATCGCGGCGATCGCCTCGGGCAGCATCGGCGTGGTCGCCGCATGGTCCAGGTATGGCATAACCATCCGATTGTAGAGGGCACTCCCCGGGCCCCGTCCCGGTGTGCGCACCGATCCGGCCACCGGACGTCCACCGGACGACTCCCGGGTGTCGCCCGGGCGGTTCCCGGACCGCGCGCCCACCGGACACCGGTGTCCGGCACCCGTTTGACCCACCGCGCGGGCGAGCGGTTAGCCTGACGAACGCTTCCCGCGGACGGGCCCCGGCCCGGCCCGCGGGCACGGCCCGGGATCACGTCCCACTCTCACTTCCCATCGGCGCGGACAGGAGCGGTGCGCCATGTCGCAGTCGGTCGACCGCGCCCTGACCCTGCTCGGGTCGCTCGGCGACGGGCCGGTCTCCCTGGAGCAGGCCGCGACCAGCATCGGGGTGCACAAGTCCACCGCGCTGCGGCTGCTGCGCACCCTGGAGGAGCACGGCTTCGCGCAGCGCCAGCCCGATCTGCGCTACCGCCTCGGCGGCCGGGTGCTCTCACTGGCCCACCGGGCGCTGGAGGAGATCGACGTCCGGCAGGTCGCCGCGCCGTACCTGGCGGCGCTCAACGCGCGCTGCGGCTACACCGTCCAGCTGGCCGTGCTCCAGGACGGCGAGGTGCTGTACCTGGACGAGGTGGCCGGGAGCTGGGCCGGGCCGGGCACCGCCCGGGCGTCCCGGATCGGGCGGCGGGCGCCGGCCGGCGGGACGGCGATCGGCCGGGTGCTGCTGGCCGGGCTGCCCGAGGACGGCACCCCCGACGAGGAGTTGCCGGCCGAACTGGCGGCGGTGCGGCTGCGGGGCTGGGCGGCGGAGTCGGCCGAGCACCGGGAGCCGGTGACGTGCGTGGCCGCGCCGGTGGCGGGCAGCGGCGGCCGGACGGTCGCGGCCTGCGCGCTGAGCGCCCCGGCGAGCCAGGTGCCGCCGGCCGAACTCGCCCGGATGGTGCCGGAACTGCTCTGCACGGCGGAGGCGATCTCGCTCGCGTACGGCGGCTCGCCTACTCCTCGCTGGTGCGAGAACCGTTGCGGTGCCAGGCCCTCGGGGCGCGCCAGCCGTACTTCAGCGCGAGCATCCGCAGCCCGAAGGCGGTGAGCGCGGCGGCGGTGCCGGTGGCGCCGGTCAGCCGGTCGACGCCGATCAGCACCGCCACCAGGGCGGCGCCGACCAGGGCCGGGACGGCGTAGATCTCCCGGTCCCAGCGCAGCAGCGAGGGGATCTCGCCGGCCAGCACGTCGCGGATCACCCCGCCGCCGGCCGCGGTGACCATGCCGAGTGCGACGGCCGACACCGCGCCGAGCCCGTAGTCGTGCGCCTTGGCGGTGCCGGTGACGCAGAACAGGCCGAGGCCGAGGGCGTCCAGGGTCTGCACCGCCCGGTTGATCCGCTCGACCTCGGGGTGCAGGAAGAACACCACCAGCGCGGCGACCAGCGGGGTGATGAAGTACCCGAGGTTGCTGAACGCCGCGACGGGCGTCGCCCCGATCACCAGGTCCCGGATCACGCCGCCCCCGAGCGCGGTGACCTCGGCCAGCACCGCGATGCCGAAGATGTCCATGTTCTTGCGGACGGCGAGCAGCCCCCCGGAGAGGGCGAAGACGAAGATGCCGACGAGGTCCAGCGACTGCTGCACGTCGGAGGGGAAGATCTGCGAGGTCACCGAACAACTATGCCCCGTACGAAACCCTTCCCCCCTCCGCGTACGGCCGCGGTCCGTGGCCCCGCCTCGGACGCGCGGGCCCGGGCGACGACCGCCGCCGGTCCGGACACTCTGCGCAGAGTTGACGTGAACACCAAATTTCGACATATTCGCGAAATACTGCGGGTCGTACGGTATGGAGAATACAATTCTCATTTCCCTCCCGAATTCGATGCACCCTTTGCCCGGGTTGGCTGGTTTGGGAAATTGATCCCGGAAATAACTCATGGACGGGGCCGAATGCCGGTGGTAGTTTCATTTCCATCGAGAGAAGCACTGGGGCTTCGAACATGAACAACCGGAGAGGAGACTTCCGTGCGCTACAACGACTGAAATCCCTGATGCCGATTGCACCGGCATCCCCGATGTCCGAACGTCGACAGTCCGCGCCAATGGCCGGGACATTTAGCTCGGGTAGGTGAATTTCCATGCGTTACAACGACTAATTATATTGCCCGAACCGCGGCAGAGCCCGGTATCGTCGGCGAGAATTGGCGCCGGACCCGGATGCGTCCGGGTCCGGCGCACGCTCTTGGCCCAGCGGGAACATGGGCCTCATAGGCCGTTCAAGAATCCTAGGAATTGTCCATGAAACTCCCGGTCCGCTATGACCCCCTCGACAGCTCCACTCTCGCCGATCCCTATTCGGTCTACGCGGAGCTGCGCGCGTCGGAGCCTGTGCACTGGCACGAGAAGATGCAGAGCTGGGTGCTGACCCGGTACCGCGACTGCCAGATGGTGCTGCAGGACCCCGCGGTGTTCGCGACGGACTGGCGGCGTGCCGGCGAGTCGGTCTCCGAGCCGTGGCTGAGCCTCCAGACCCTCGACCCGCCGGACCACGGCCCGCTCCGCAGCCTCTTCATGAACGCCCTGCGCGCCCAGGACCTGGAGGCCGTCGGCGAGCAGGGCGAGGCCCTCGTCGGGTCGCTGCTCGACGGCCTGGAGGGCAGGGCGGAGTTCGATCTCATGTCGGAGGTCGTCGAGCCGCTCGCCCTGGCGACCATCTCGGAGCTCATGGGCATCGAGCAGCCGGACGTCAGGACCTTCGCCGCGATATCGGATGCCATCGTGCGGAGCATGGACGCCGGATTGGCGCCCGAAACCGCCGGGGACGGAATCGAGACCGGTACGGAACTCAGGAAACTCGGCATCGAGGCGCGCGGCCGACTGAGCGAAATGGTCGAGTCCTGGTTCACGGCCAATCCGCGCCCCGGACTGCTGGCCCATGTCGCCGGCAACCGTGCCGAGGTGGATGTCGCCGATTCCTTCGTCCGGAACACGGTGCGGGTCGTCTTCCAGTCCGGCTACAGCTCGATCGTCGCCGGTGCCGGAAATGCCATGCTGGCGCTGCTGGAGAACCCCGACAAATTCGAGGCGATGCGCGACCCGGCGCTGCTGTCGAGTGGTTTCGACGAACTCATGCGCTACGACGCGTCGGTTCAGGGGACCAGCCGCATCGTCACCGAGCCCGTCGTCGTCGGATCCGTCCAGCTCAAGCGCGGAGACGTCGTCGTGGTGCTTTTCGGCGCGGCAAACCGCGATCCCGAAAAATTCACCCGTCCCGACGAAATCATTCTGGACCGGACACCGAATCAGCACATGGCATTCGGCCGGGGCCCGCACACCTGCGTCGGAAACCTGTTCACCCAGGTGACGCTGCAGGCGCTGATCAAGGCCATTCTGCGGCGCCCCACACGCCTGCGGATGACCGGGGAGCCACTGCGCCAGCGCACCGCGACCATGCGCTACCTGGCGACGTTGCCGGTCACCTTCCAGGCGGCTGCCGCCACGTGACGAAAACGGATACGACGGCTCCCCCGACCCGGACGAGCGCTGCCCGGCTGGCCCTCGCCAGGGCGGTCCCGCCGGCCGGGCCGGTGCGCGGACTGACGCTGTCCACGTTCCTGACCACCCTCGGGGACGGGCTGTTCGCCACCGTCAGCGTTCTGTTCTTCACCCGGGTGGTGGGTCTGCGGATGGTGGACGTGGGCATCGGGCTCACGGTTGCCAGCCTGGCCGGCCTGCTGGCGGCCCTGCCGATCGGACACCTCTCCGACCGCATCGGGCCGCGGCGGGTCCTGCTCGTCCTCACCGTCGCCGCGGGGCCGGCGGTGCTGTGCTACCTGGCCGTCGGCTCCTTCTGGCCGTTCGCCGTCACGGCGTGCGCGGTGGGCGTCGTGCAGCGGGGCTGCCGCACGGTCCTGCCCGCCCTGGTGTCCCTGATCGCCTCGGCCGAGGAGCGGGTGACCGCGCGCGCGCACCAGCAGGTCGTGAGCAACATCGGGATCTCACTCGGCGCGGGAGCCGCCGGCCTGGCCCTGTACCTGGACACCCGGGCCGCGTACGAGGCGATGGTGGTCGTCGCGGCGCTGGCCTACGCGGGGTCGGCCCTCGTGCTGAACCGGATGCCCGTACGGCATCCGCCTCCCGCGCACATCGAGAAGCAGCCGCTGGGAGCAGCGCTCAAGGACCTCCGGTACCTGCGGTTCACCGGGCTGAACGCCGTGCTGTCGCTGAACGGCGCCCTCATGGAGATCGCCGTTCCGCTGTGGCTGGTCACCCACACCAAGGCACCCGCCTGGCTGTTCAGCGCCCTGATCGTCCTGAACACGGTCCTGGTGGTGATCTTCCAGGTCCAGGTGAGCTCCAAGGGCAACGACACCACCCCGGGCCTGTGGGGGCGGATCTCCCGCCTCGGCGGGTTCTTCCTCGGCTGCGCCTGCCTGCTGTACGGCGTCGCAGGCTGGGGGAACGCCCTGGTCGCGACCGGCATCCTCGGCCTGGGGATGATCGCCCACACGTGGGGGGAGATGTACCAGGTCTCCGGCGAATGGGGGCTCAGCTTCCAGCTCGCTCCCGAGCACGCCACCGGCCAGTACCAGGGCGTCCTGGCCATCGGCCGCGGAGCCGCCAATGTGGCCGCGCCGGTCGCCCTGGTCGCGGTCGTCGGGGCCGGTCAGTACGGGTGGGTGGCGCTGGCGGCCGTCTTCCTCGCGGCCGGGCTCGCGATGCCTGCGGCGACCCGGCTGCCCACCGGCAAGGGCCCCGACCCTGACGCGTGATCAACACCGCACCGCCCCAACCGGGATGAGGGCCCCGGACGCCACGATGCGCCGCACCGGAACGACCGGCTGATCAAAGCCGGTGTTCCGGTGCGGCGCATCGTTCGCGTGGGCCCACGCCCTACTTCCCCTCGCCCAGCTCGGGGAAGTGGCACGCCACCTCGTGCCCGGTCTTCAGCGCCGTCAGCGGCGGCTCCTGGCCGGCGCAGACGTCCTGGGCCTTCCAGCAGCGGGTGCGGAAGCGGCAGCCGCTGGGCGGGTTGATCGGCGAGGGGACGTCGCCCGTGAGCAGGATCCGCTCGCGGCCGGCCCGCTGGCGCCGGCGCGGGTCGGGCACCGGCACCGCGGACATCAGCGCGTTGGTGTACGGGTGCAGCGGGCTCGCGTAGAGGGAGTCGCGGTCGGCGATCTCGACGATCTTGCCGAGGTACATCACCGCGACCCGGTCCGAGACGTGCCGGACCACCGAGAGGTCGTGCGCGATGATCAGGTAGGTCAGGCCGAGTTCGCGCTGGAGGTCGTCCAGCAGGTTGACCACCTGGGCCTGGATGGAGACGTCCAGGGCGGAGACCGGCTCGTCCGCGATGATCATCTTCGGCCGGAGGGCGAGTGCCCGGGCGATGCCGATGCGCTGGCGCTGGCCGCCGGAGAACTCGTGCGGGTAGCGGTTGTAGTGCTCGGGGCTGAGCCCGCACAGTTCCAGCAGTTCCTGGACGGCCTTCTTGGTGCCACCCTCGGGCTCCACCTTCTGCAACCGGAACGGCGCGCCGACGATGGTGCCGACGGTGTGCCGCGGGTTGAGCGAGGAGTACGGGTCCTGGAAGATCATCTGGATGTCGCGGCGCAGCGGCCGCATCGCGCCGACGCCCAGGTGGGTGATGTCGGTGCCCTCGAACTCGACCTTCCCGCCGGTCGGTTCGTCGAGCCGGGTGACCAGTCGGCCCATCGTCGACTTGCCGCAGCCGGACTCGCCGACGACCCCGAGCGTCTCACCGGCGTTGACGGTGAAGTCGATGCCGTCGACGGCCCGCACCGCACCGGTCTGGCGGCGCAGCAGTCCGCCTCGGATCGGGAAGTGCCGGGTCAGGCCGGTCACCCGGAGCAGCGGCTCGCGGTCGGGGGCGGGCGCGGGCGCGGTGGCCGTGGCTGCCTGAGTGTCCGTCATCGGTTCTCTCCAGAAAGGTGGTACGAGGCCGGGCTCACAGCCGGGGCGCGATCTCTTCGGCGAAGATGCGGTGCCGTTCGGCGGCCGGGAGGTGGCAGGCCGCGTAGTGGCCGGGCGAGGCTTCGGCCAGCACCGGGAGCTCGCTCGCGGAGCGCCCGCCGGTCCGGTCGGCGTACGGGCAGCGCGGGTGGAAGGCGCAGCCGGACGGCACGTTGATCAGGCTGGGCGGGGTGCCCTTGACCGGGACGAGGCGGTCCTGGAGTTCGCGGTCCAGGCGCGGCATGGAGCCCAGCAGGCCCCAGGTGTAGGGGTGTTCGGGCGCGTCGAAGAGGGTCTCGGCGGGGCCGCGCTCGATGCACTTGCCGCCGTACATGACCAGGATGTCGTCGGCCAGTTCGGCGACCACCCCGAGGTCGTGGGTGATGATGATGACGGCCGAGCCGAACTCGTCCTGGAGGTCGCGGATGAGGTCCAGGATCTGCGCCTGGACGGTGACGTCCAGGGCGGTGGTGGGCTCGTCGGCGATCAGCAGCGAGGGGTCGTTGACCAGCGCCATGGCGATCATGGCGCGCTGGCGCATGCCGCCGGAGAACTGGTGCGGGTAGTCGTCCACCCGGCGGTCGGGCTGCGGGATGCCGACCCGGTCGAGCATCTCGACCGCGCGGGCCCGGGCCTGCTTCTTGGACGCCTGGGGGTGGTGCACCCGGTACGCCTCGACGATCTGCGCGCCGACGGTGTAGTAGGGGTGCATCGCGGTCAGCGGGTCCTGGAAGATCATCGCCATCTCGCGGCCGCGCAGTTGGCGCACCCGTTCGGGGCCGGCCGCGATCAGGTCCTCGCCGTCCAGCCGGATCTCGCCGGTGATCCGGGCCCGCTTGGTGCGGTGCAGGCCCATGATGCCGAGCGAGGTGACGGACTTGCCGGAGCCGGACTCGCCGACGATGCCGAGGGTGCGGCCCTTGTGCAGGTCGAAGCTGACCCCGTCCACCGAGCGGACCAGGCCGTCGTCGGTGTCGAAGTGGATCCGCAGGTCGCGGACGGAGAGGAAGGGGTCGCCGGACGGGGCCTGGGCGGCGACCGCCTCGGTCTTCTGGAGCTCGGTCACGAGAGCCTCACCCGGGGGTCGACGAGTGCGTACAGGAGGTCGACCACGAGGTTGCAGGCGACGATGAAGAAGGCGGCGAGCAGGGTGACGCCGAGGATCTTGGGCAGGTCGTTGTCGGCGATCGCCTGGACGGCGAAGGCGCCGACGCCCTGGAGCGAGAAGACCTGCTCGGTGATGAGGGCGCCGCCGAGGAGCAGTCCGAGGTCCATGCCGAAGATGGTGATGACGGGTGTCAGCGCGGCGCGCAGTCCGTGCCGGGCGACGACCTTGCGCTCGACCAGGCCCTTGGCCCGGGCGGTGCGGATGTAGTCCTCGCTCATGGTCTCCAGCATTCCGGCGCGGGTGAGCCGGGCGTAGAGCGCGGAGTAGAGGAAGGCCAGCGAGATCCACGGGAGGATCAGGTTGCGGGCCCACATCAGCGGGTCGTCGGCGAAGTCGACGTACTGGAGGTTGTCCAGGATCGGCCACTCGTAGCTGAACAGGGTGAGCAGCACCGCGCCGGTGAAGAAGACCGGCAGCGAGACGCCGGCGAGGGAGATGCCCATGGCGATCCGGTCGAAGACCGAGCGCGGCTTGAGCGCGGAGACGACGCCGGTGGCGACGCCGGAGACCAGCCAGAGCACGGCCGCGCCGACGGCGAGCGAGAGGGTGATCGGGACGCGCTTGATCAGCTCGGGCCAGACCTCCAGGTGGTTCTTGAAGGAGTAGCCGAAGCACGGTACGTGGCAGGTGACCGGGTCCGGGCCGAACTTGTACTCGGCGCCGCTGACCAGGCCCTTGAGGAAGTTCCAGTACTGGGTGTACAGCGGCTGGTCGAACCCGAGGTTCTTCTTGACCGCGGCGATCGCCTCGGGGGAGGGGTTCTTCCCGACGTACTGCGTGGCCAGTTGGTCGGTGGTCTCGCCGGCGATGCGCGGGAGCAGGAAGAAGATCGCGAAGGTGACAGCGCTGACCACCAGCAGCAGCACGACGGCCGCGAAGATCCTGCGGATGATGTAGGCAAACACAGTTGGGCGGCTCCGGCGGCCCGCCGCCGTCCGGGGTCTTCCGGACGGCGGCGGGCGGCCGCTGCCTTCACCTGCCTTCAGGGATGTGGAGCCAGGCTCTTTACTTGGTGGTGCCGATGTTCAGGTAGTCGTACTCACCCGAGAAGCCCGAGGTGGACACCAGGTTGGTGGCGCTGTCCGGGCGGTACAGGAAGACCTTGAAGTAGGTCAGCGGGACGTAGACCGCCTGGTCCATGATCTTCTTGTCGATCTGGCCGTAGATCTTCTCGCGCGCCGACTGGTCGGTGTTGGTGATGGCGTCGTCGAGCAGCTTGTTGACCTCGGGGTCGTTGAGCTGGGCCAGGTTGCTGTTGCCGGAGGCCTTGATGGCGCGGCCGTCGGAGATCTGCTGCAGGAAGCCGTAGCCGGTCGGCCAGTCGGCGCTCCACTGCATCATCATCAGACCGATGTTGTGGTCCTGGGTGAACTGCGGGACACCGGCGGCGTCCGAGAAGTACTTGCCCTGCGCGTACTTCTGGATCTCGACGTTGATGTTGATCTTCTTCAGCGCGGCCTGGATCGCAGTCGCGGCCTGGACCTCCGGGTCGCGCTCGGTGCGGGCGGTGATCACCGTGCTGAACCCGTCGGACTTGCCGCAGGCCTTGAGGGCGTCCTTGGCCTTGGCCTCGTCACCCTTGTTGCCGTTGGTCGCCCAGGTGTTGAAGTCCTGGTGGCCCGGGACGTCCGGCGGGATCACCGTGTTGGCGATCTGGCCGCGGATCGGGCCGCCGAGCGTGGTCTGCACGGAGACCTTGTCGATCGCGTACTGGACGGCCTTGCGGCACTCCAGGTTGTCGAACGGCGCGACCTTGGTGTTGATCGCGACGTACGCCAGGCGACCGCCGTAGGCGTTGTCGGTGTTCGCCTTGAGCTTCTGGTTCTGCAGGATCTGCGCCTGGGTCTGCGGGTCGACGCCGCTGCCGACCAGGTCCACCTGGGCGTTGCCCGCGATCAGGTCCTTGTCGATGGTGGACTGCTCCATGCCCATCCGGACCACGATCTTGTCCGCGAGCTGCTTGCGGATCGGGTCGGTGCTCGGGTCCCAGTTGGTGTTCGGCACCAGGGTGAGCTGCTTGCCGTCCTCGTAGGACTCGAACTTGTAGGCACCCGAGGCGACCACGTGCTTCACGTAGCCGGCGCCGTCGTCCTTGGCCTGCGGGACCGGGACGGTCTGCGGGGAGCCGACCAGGTAGTCGAAGTCCGCGAACGGCTGCTTCAGGTGGAAGACGATGGTCTGGTCGTCCGGCGTCTCGATCGAGTTCAGGCCGCCGGTCTTGTCCTTGTACGGGCCCTGGTACGGGGTCTCGTTGTCGACCAGCAGGTCGTGGAAGTAGGTGGGGCCGTTGGAGTTCACGTCCGGCGCGAAGTTGGAGCGCTCGACGGCGTACTTGACGTCCTTCGAGCTGATCGGGGTGCCGTCGTCGAACTTCAGGCCCGCGCGCAGCTTGTACGTCCAGGTCAGGCCGTCCGCGCTGACCTTGCCCAGGCTCTCGGCGAGGTCCGGGACCAGCTTGTTGCCGTTCGAGCCGGCGCCCGGGGCGAAGGTGGTCAGCGGACGCCCGTACAGGCGCGAGAAGTTGTAGATGTAGGCGTAGTACGTGTTGCCCGGGTCGAAGGAGTCCGGGGCGCCCTTCATCTCGTAGGTGACCGTCCCGCCCTTCTTGTCCGAGGCGTTGACGATGCCCTTGGTGGCGGCGTCGGCACCGCCGCCACCGGCGCTGCTGCCGCTGGCGGAGGAGGACGAGCCGGAGCCCTTGCTGCCGGAGGTGCAGCCGGTCACGATCAGGACCGCGGCGGCTGCCGCCGCGGTCAGGGCGACGGTACGGGACCTGCGCATGGGTGAGATCAACCCCTTGAGGATGGGAAGGAGGGAGGGCCTGACGTTGCGTCAGTTGCTCTTGGGATCGAGGGCGTCACGCAGCCCGTCGCCGAGCAGGTTGAAGGCGAGCACGGTGAGGAAGATCGCCAGACCGGGGACCACCATGTACTGGGGGTCCACCTGGTAGTACTTGATCGCGTCCTGGAGGATCCCGCCCCAGGAGGCCTGCGGCGGCTGGATGCCGACGCCGAGGAAGCTGAGGCCCGCCTCGAAGAGGATGTTGGTCGGGATCAGCAGGGTCGAGTAGACCAGGATCGGACCGACCAGGTTCGGCAGCAGTTCCTTGAACAGGATGAACGGGCCGCGGGCGCCCAGGCTGCGGGCCGCGTGGACGAACTCCCGCTCGCGCAGCGACAGCGTCTGTCCGCGCACGATCCGGCCCATGTAGGGCCAGTTGAAGAAGCCGATCACGAAGATCAGCACCATGATGTGCAGCGGGAGGCCGTGCAGGCCGAACGCGCCGCCCTGCAGCGAGGTCGAGATCGCGATGGCGAAGAGCAGCAGCGGGAAGGCGAGGAAGACGTCCATGACGCGGCTGATCACGGTGTCCACCCAGCCGCCGTAGTAGCCGGCCATGACACCGAGCACGGTGCCGATCGTGTTCGACAACAGGGTCGCGCCGAAGGCGACCAGCAGGGAGACCCAGGAGCCCTCGATCACGCGGGAGAGCAGGTCGCGGCCCTGGAGCGGGTCGACGCCGAGCGGGTGGTCCCAGCTCATCCCGCCCCAGTCACCGAGCGGGATGCCGCCCAGGTTGGCGTCGAGCAGGTCCTGGTTCAGGGCGTCGGGGTCGAGGCCGAACAGGGCCTCGATGGGCTTGGCCAGTACGGCCAGCAGGATCAGCAGGATCACCACGACGCCGCCGGCGACGGCGAGTTTGTCGCGCTTGAAGCGGGTCCAGGCGATCTGGCCGAGGGAGCGGCCCTCGATCTTCTTGGCCGGGCTCGCGGGGGCGGGTGCCTCCGGTTCGTTCCCGGTGGTTGCGATGGGTGCGGTCATGGTCAGTTGGTCCCCTCGCCGACGGTGGCCGGCCCACGGGCGCCGGTCACCGGTTCGGCGGTACGGCTGCGGACGTGCGGAGGTGCTTGGAACGGGTGTTCGCGGCAGTACGTCGTGCACGGGTACTGCCCCAACGCAGGATGGGCTTCGCGTGGTTCTGGCGGTCGGCGTGCGCGTTCACCTTCGTGGGGTTCCCAGTACGCGCGGTGCGTTGCGCAGAACTCTCTGCCATCCGAACTGGCTTGCGCCAGCCCTGACAACCGACAGATGCCCAACTGTGATCTGTGCGCATGCACCTCCTCCGTCTTCGGCATATCCCTCTTCACACGGCTGTAACTGGCATGTCAAGATGATCGACGGTAACGGCCGGAAGTTCGTCCGGAAAGCACCGAAGCCGACCTGATGCAAGATCAAGTCGGCTTCTGGAAAAAGGTTTTGGTTGTCAGCGCCCCGGGTATCCGGGCCACGGCTGCTGCGGCTGCCCGGTCCAGCCCTGCGCGGGCTGCTGCGTGCCGTAGCCGTAGCCCGGCCCCTGCTGCGCGGGGTACGGCGGAGGCGGCACCGGCGGGTACGGGCCGGTCGGCGGCCGCCCCGCCTCCCGATCGAAGAACGGGCGCGCATGGGCCCGCATCCACAGCGCCACCGGGTCGTACTCGTCCGCCATCGCCACCGTGGACACCGCCAGCCCCTCCGGGGCCACCGCGATCGCCCGCTGCATCAGCGCCCGCACGGCCTCCACCGCCGGCGGTGAACTCTCGTACAGCTCCAGGCCGATCGCCAGGTACGGCTCCCCCACGGCCGGCTGCACCCAGGCCCGGCGCAGCGCCCGCACCGCGCGCACCTCACCGGCCTGCCGCTCCAGCAGCGCGAAGAACGGCTGGGCGTTCAGCTGCGGCTCGCTCAGCTTCAACGGCCCGGCCGGCAGCCGCTCCAGGCCCGCGGCGATCCGCCGCAGGTCCGCCCAGGGCACCCCGACCCCGCCGCCGGGCGCGTGCGGGTTGAGCCACAGGCCCCAGCGGGTCCGGTACAGCGAAGCGGCGATCTCCCGCCCGGAGATGACCTCGTGGGCCCGCGCCCAGCCGGACGACGCCAACTGCTCGGACGAGGTGACGGCCGGCGCGTAGCCGTGGCCGCTGATCTCCATGTTCCCGTACTGGGCGTCAGCGCTGCCCGGCGCACCGTGCCACAGCAGCATCCAGACCTGGCCGTCCGCCAGTGCGTGCAGCAGTTGCTCGTACGCCTCGTAGCGCTCCGGCGCGACCTCGCGCAGGGCGCGCTCCAGCGCGCCCGGATCCGCTCCGGGGCGCCCGGCGGGTGCCTGGCCCCAGGGCCCCGGTGCACCGCCCGCTACCGCTCCCGCACTCATGCGCCCACCTCGCCGCGCCTCTTTCCTCAAGCCTGCCGACCCGTCGGCCGTCTGCACGCACCCTATGGCGCGGCACCGGCCACCGCCACGGCGACGTGCCTCCGATACGAACCCCGCTCAACCCCGCGCGTAGAAAGGGAGTACCCGGGTGAGCAGCCACTCGACCACCGGGTCATCGGCGAGATCGAGCAGTACGAGGTGGACGCCCCCCGGCAGCGGCGCGGTTCCCAGCGCGCGGCCGAGCGCCTCGTTCACCGCGCCGGGGTCGGCCGGGGCCGTCTGGTCCAGCTGGACGCCCACGAACATCACGGTCGGCTCGCCCTCGATGCTGGCGAGTGCCCGGCGCGCGGTCAACACTCCGGGCAGAGCGGACAGTTCGGCCCGGCAGGCGGCCAGGAAGTGCTCCGGGTCCTCCCCCGGCACCGGCTCGCGCAGCGCCACCCGGCCACCGGTCGGCGCCTCCGGGCCCTGTCCCTGTCCCTGGTTCTGGTTCTGGTTCTGGTTCTGACTCTGCTCCTGGTCGGCCAGGCGCTCCTCGCGCGGGCCGCGCCGCAGCTCCGCCACACCCTGCGGCGGCACCGGGATGCCCACCGCCGCCTCCGGGTTGACCGCGATGCCCACGCCCAGCGGCAGCCCGCGGGCGAACTCCCAGACCGGCGCCACCGCGAAGGCCATCCCCGGCGCCTGCCGCAGGAACACCTCCTGCGAGGAGAACACCGGCACGTACGGCTCGCCGGCCAGCTCGATGGTCGGCAGGTCCAGCGCGGGCCCCCGCGGGTCGCCGCCGGCCGGCAGCGGGATCCACACCTGGCTGCGGGCCAGCACCTCGATCACCCGCGGCGTCGCACCCGGATCGCCCAGCGCGGCGGTCAGCACCTGCTCCAGCTCGTTGGCCGGCCACCCGCCGCCCGGCGGCGCCGACTCCGGCCCGCCCCACCCCTGCTGCTGCTCCACCGGGTACCCCATGCGCGCCTGATCCGCCCTCTGCCGGTCGGCCGCCCTCTGCTGCGCCGACGCGCAGCAGTCTAGGCCCGGACTTCGCACATGGGGTTTTAGGTCTCCAGCCAGCGGGGTCGGGTTTCGTCTATGCCGAGGAGTTCGAGTAGGTGTGCTTGG
>NZ_JBFBHW010000073.1:0-37119 GCF_040685395.1 Kitasatospora sp. NPDC088779
CAGAGAGGTGCAGTGACTACAACGACCAGCCCCGACACACCCGACAAGCTCGACGACGACGACTACCCCGCCTACACCATGGGCCGCGCCGCCGAGATGACCTCCACCACCCCCGGCTTCCTACGCGCCCTCGGCGAACACCGCCTCATCACCCCCCTGCGCTCCGAAGGCGGCCACCGCCGCTACTCCCGCTACCAACTGCGCATCGCCATGCGCGCCCGCGACCTCGTCAACCAGGGCACCCCCATCGAAGCCGCCTGCCGCATCATCATCCTCGAAGACCAACTCGAAGAAGCCCTGCGCCTCAACGAACAACTCCGCCGCACCCAACACCGCCAGGAGCCCACCGCGGACACCTGACCGGACCGGCAACCCGGCCCACAGCTCCTTCCAGCCGTACTGCCGCCCGCCGCAGAGGCCGGACAGGGGGACGGCCTCGCGCTGCACGCTCTGGCCGTCGCCCCGTACGGCACCACCGCAGCGCGGCACAAGACGTGGCGGCTGGAGGGCGCGGCCGGGCTGGACCCCGCCAGCCAGGTACTCGGGATGGTCCGCTCGGAGAGGGCGCCGACACCGCCCGGGGCGCCGGCGCCTTCGGCTCGCCCGCTGCGCCCTTCGCCTCTGCGGCCGGGGCAGTCAGCGGTCCCACCCCGACACCCGGACCAGCCGTCACGGCACCCGCTCAAGGCTCAGCGGCTCCTTGGTGCGGGGACGTAGGGCGCCAAGCCAGGCGGCCACTTGGGCCTGGGGTGGTTCTCAGGAATCGGAGTAGCTGAGGTCCCCGACCGTCCAGCTGCTGACGTCCTCGATGGCGATGCGGTACATGCCGCCGGTGTGGGGCAGCCCGAAGTCGCCCTGCAGGATCTTCGCCCGGTGGAGATGCAGATGGGTGAGCTGTGCGGGCGGGCCGTCGGCGGGCGGGGCGAAGAGAGCGGCGAACGGTTTCAAGTGCTCCGAGGCCTGGAGGACCTCCGCCACCCGCTCCAACCACAGGGTCACCGGCGCGAGCCTGCCGGTGATCACGGCTCCGGGGACCACCACGGTCAGGGACATCTGATTGCTGTGCTCGGACTCGACCATCGCGGCGATGTCGACGAGCAGCCCGTCAGGGTTCGACATGCCCCCCAGAATAGGACACGGCCTCCGCGGCGCCCACGGGCCCGGGGCAGCGGCCATGGCGGCCACGGGCCTTGCGCCCGCTGCGCGGCCAGGAGCTACACGGCGGCGACCTGACGTGCCGATCGGCTGCGTCGCGGCGCGGGGCAGTTGGGAGCAGCCGTGAGCGTCTGGGCATCGCCCGGATCGTGCGGGCCAGCGGTGACGAGCAGGTCGGCTCCGAGGGCGGTGACGGTGAAGCCTGCGGAGCCGAGGACCTCCGCCAGGGCCAGCATCAGCGCGCCGCGGATGCCGCGGAACTCGGTGCGCCCGGCGGCGTCGGCGGGATGCGGGCAGCCGTGGAGGGTCGGTCCGATCAGGTCCTGGCCCGGGCTCCATCCCAGCACCAGGCCGATCCCTGGACGCTGCCGGGCGAAGAGCCCGGCCGCCTGGGACGGTGCCGGCTCGAACCCTCGGTGGGAGAGCACTGCGCAGACGGACTCAAACAGATGTTTGTCATCCATGCGCGGAGTTTATCGCCTGGCCAGCCCGCAGCCATTCGGCATTGATGTTTCGTCACATGCTTTTCCGGCCATGGCCGGTGAGGCTGCGGGGCCGGGGCGTCGGGTTCCCTCTCGGCCCGGCCGGGGTGCACGCCCCCTGGACGGCGTGCCGACGCGACGGGCCAGGGGCGTACCGCAGGGGTGCGCGGCGCACTCGGCGGAGAACCGCGTGCGTCTGGGTCAGAGTTTGAACATCGCGGTGTAGGGCTGGGTGATGCGTTCCCGCCGCGATCCGAAGTCGACGAGTACCGCGATGTCGCTGTCGTCTTCGACGCCGATGGCCCGGCCGAGGCCGTACGTGTCGTGGGTGACGCGGTCGCCGACGGCGAAGTGCTTGCGCGGTGCTTCGATCCGGGCCTTGAAGGGGCTGGTGGGCAGGACACGGCGGACTGCTGCAGATTTCGTCATTCCCTGCATTATGCGCCGAGAATCGCGGGAGCGGGACTTTTCGAAGCACTCAATTTCGGAGCTACGACAGGAATTTCGCGCAAGCCGTCCAGCGCGCCCCGGATGGCGCCGGTGGGCGTGGTGCGTCGCTTTCACGGGTCTGTCGCGGCCAGGGCAGGCGCTCCGCACCCGCGCGACTCGCCCTCCCCGGGAAGGTGAGCGGTCGGCACCGAAGGAGTGGGGGTGAGCACTCAACCAGACTGCTCTCCATGCATGTTGATGACCCCATCGCCTCGCGGCCGACGGCCCTGGGGGAAGGCTCCCGGAGAAGTGGGGGTGAAATATCCACCCGTGACGGGCCTGGGCCTGCTAGAGTCACTTTAGTTGCAGTAGTGGTTCCCATGAACTTTGTGTGCGCCTGCTGGTGTTTCGCAGGCGCCTTTTTGTTTCCCGGCTCTTCCCCGGGTGGGTGCTCATCGCGGCGACTCGAAGCGCGCGCTGTGCGTGCTTCGGACAGCCCCTTGAAGGAGATTTCTTTATGGCTAATGGCACTGTGAAGTGGTTCAACGCGGAAAAGGGCTTCGGCTTCATCGAGCAGGAGGGTGGCGGCCCGGACGTCTTCGCCCACTACTCGAACATCAACGCCAACGGCTTCCGTGAGCTGCTCGAGGGCCAGAAGGTCGAGTTCGACGTCACGCAGGGCCAGAAGGGCCCGCAGGCCGAGAACATTCGTCCGCTGTAGTTTCTGCCACGGCACCCGCCTGGTAGCGAGGGGCCCGCACCGCGTACATGATGCCCGGTGCGGGCCCCTCGGCATTGCGCCACGACGCACATCCCCGGCCGTTTCTGGCCCCCTGGCTCCGCCACCGGCGGCCATCCCCACGCGAGACGCCCAGCGCCGCGTCCGGATCGGCGCCCTGCCGTGACAGCTCACGGTTCGAGGTCGTTCGCTCCCGCCTTCCGCGGTGAGCGCCGACCGTAGGTGACGTGCCGCACGGTTTCACCGTCCACGCCCCGCGCTCCACACTTTCGGCCCGTCCCCTCGTGACCTCCTGTCGGCGTCCCGCGCTGCGGAGCTGCCTCGCGACGTGCCGCCAGGAAGGTTTCCCATGAACCACTCCAGCCGCTCCCCGTACCAGAACGCCAACTCCCGCTCCTCGTCCTCCTCCCGCTCCGGCGGCAGCTCCTTCTACGGCGACCGGCCCGCCCGCGGCCGTAGCGCCCGCCAGGGTTCCTCTCCGCAGGGCGAGTTCGCGATGCCGGTGAGCACCACTCCGGCGCTGCCGCCCGTCGAAGCGTTCGAGGAGCTGGACATGCCGAAGGCGCTGCTGTCGGTGCTGACCCGCCAGGGTGTCACCTCGCCGTTCCCGATCCAGGCCGCGACGCTGCCGAACTCGCTGGCCGGCCGCGACGTGCTGGGCCGGGGCCGCACCGGTTCGGGCAAGACCATCGCATTCGGCCTCGCCGTGCTGGCCCGCACCGCCGGTCGGCGCGCCGAACCGCGCCGCCCGCTGGCCCTCGTCCTGGTCCCCACCCGCGAGCTCGCGCAACAGGTGACCGACGCTCTCACCCCTTACGCCCACTCGGTGCGCCTGCGGATGGCCACGGTGGTGGGCGGGATGTCGATCGGCCGCCAGGCCCACGCCCTGAACCAGGGGGCCGAGGTCGTGGTGGCCACCCCCGGCCGACTCAAGGACCTGATCCAGCGCGGCGACTGCCAGTTGGACGGCGTCGGCATCACGGTGCTCGACGAGGCCGACCAGATGGCCGACATGGGCTTCCTGCCGCAGGTCACCGAGCTCCTCGGCCAGGTCGCCGAAGGCGGCCAGACGATGCTGTTCTCCGCCACCCTGGACCGCAACGTCGATCGCCTGGTGCGGCGCTTCCTCAAGGACCCGGTCACCCACTCGGTCGACCCGTCCGCGGGAGCGGTCAGCACCATGGAGCACCACGTCCTGCACGTGCAGAACTTCGACAAGAACGCCACCATCGCCCACATCGCCTCCCGCGACGGCGGAGTGATCATGTTCATCGACACCAAGCACGGCGCGGACCGCCTGGTGGACGACCTGCTAGCCAACGGCGTGAAGGCAGCGGCCCTGCACGGAGGCAAGTCCCAGCCGCAGCGCACCCGCACCCTGGAACAGTTCCGCACCGGCCAGGTCACCGCGCTGATCGCCACCAACGTCGCCGCCCGGGGTATCCACATCGACGGCCTCGACCTCGTCGTCAACCTGGACCCGCCGAGCGACCACAAGGACTACCTCCACCGGGGCGGCCGCACCGCCCGGGCCGGCGAGTCCGGCACCGTCGTCACGCTCGTCCTGCCCGGCCAGCGCCGCGAGATGGCCGGTCTGATGACCGCCGCCGCCATCACCCCCGTCACCACCCGCGTCAGCGCCGGCGACGAGGACCTGGCCCGCATCACCGGCGCCCGCGTGCCCACCGGCATCCCCACCGTGGTCGCCGCCCCCGTCGTCGAACGCCCCCTCCGGAGCCCGTCCACGAGTCGCGGCCGCCGAGGACGCCCCGCCCGCGCGGCCGGTGACACCCGCGCGAGCGTCACGGGCCGCGACAACCAGGCCGCCGCCGGCCGCCGCCGGGCACCGAGGCGCGTCGCCCTCGCTGCCTAGTAGGCAGGTGTGGGCCTGGACCGCCGCCGCGGTCCAGGCCCACACGACTCACCAGCGCGAAGCAGGAGTCCCGGCCCGCTCCGGCGGACCCCGCCGGCCCTCCCACCGCGGTGCCCCGACCACCGCCGGCCCCGGCGGAACCGACACCAAGGAGTCCGCCCATGACCCTCACCCTCGAACACCCCGCGACCACCGCCACGGTCGGCGACCTCATGAGACACCCCGAGCTGCAGATCAGCGACGACGTCATGGTCGACATGGCGATCGACATCCTGCACGGCTCCGGCGCCGACCACCTCCTGGTCCGCGATGACGACGGCCGCTGCGCCGGGCTGCTGACCCGCCTGCACCTCGCACCGTTCCAGACCCGCACCTGGTCCACCGAGCGCACCCCGGTGCGCGACATCGTCCTCGACCAGGCCCCGTTCGCCACCGCCGACATGCCCGCCACCACCGCAGCCTCCGCCATGCGCGCCCGCGGCCTGACCACGTGGCCGGTGGTCGACCCCGACGGCCACGCCATCGGCCTGCTCAGCTTCTAGGCCCGCGCTGCCGGCGCCGACGCGCCGGCAGCCGCGTCTCCAGGGAGCTGTCCACGGCGGCGTTCAGCATTGGGCCGCTGTCCTGGTCGGGGTCGGCCATCGCGTCGAGCATCAGGGCGCCGGTTCCCGGTCGCAGGCGGATGTCGAGGGCAGGGGGTCGGATTCCGCGGGGACGGCCACCGAGTAACTCCTCGCGGCCCCGGTCTCGGGCGGGCCGGGGGCGCCCGCAAAGCGGGCGACTTGCCTGACGGCCCGCAGGCGGCGGCGCAATCCTCACCGTAGCGGCCGGGCGACCGAGCGGACCGCCCGCTCAGCGCAGGCGAACCGTCAGCGGCTGGCGCGGCCAAGGACCGGTCAAGGAAACACAGTTGTGCATGAGCGCGGCCCGGAACCGGTCCGCGCCGGTGAGGCAGGGTGCCGGACTCCTGGCCGCGCGGGGAACGGTCGGCCAGCGATCGGGGACTGAGGGGTAATCGTGTCCGGGGCGGCCTGCGGTGAGCGCCCGTCGCTCACCGCGGACCGGTCTCGTCGGCCTGGCAGGCTGGTCAGGTGTCGGCGGCGGACTCCTGGCCGCGCGGGGAACGGCGGAGCTCTTCGTTGATGCGCAGGGCTTCTTCGAGTTGGTCTTCGAGGATGACGATGCGGCAGGCGGCCTCGATGGCGGTGCCCTGGTCGACGAGGTCGCGGGCGCGCATGGCGATGCGCAGCTGGTAGCGGGAGTAGCGGCGGTGGCCGCCTTCGGAGCGCAGGGGGGTGATGAGGCCCTGTTCGCCGAGGGAGCGTAGGAAACCGGGGGTGATGCCGGTCATTTCGGCGGCGCGGCCCATGGTGTAGGCGGGGTAGTCGTCATCGTCGAACGAGCTGACGGCGCCGGGGGTATGCGGTCGGATGGTTGCCGTGGTCACTGCACCTCTTCTTGTTGTTGTGCCTGGGGACGTACTGAGGGGCCCCGGGGGCCATTGTGGCTCCCGGGGCCCCGAAGGGTTTTACACCATCTGCAGGCCTTGTGGCCGGCTTCCTTATATCCGCACTGCCCCGGGGGAGGGGGCATGCGGGGATCGCGTATGCGTGACCGGAAACCACCGTCCTTGCCTTGGGGTCTTCGGATTCCGCCCGGGCGACTTCCTCACGGGCCGGGCGATCCTGATGGCGCTCTGTCCCCTCCGTTCATCCTCTGCACTGACCTGGTACTGCGGAACTGCTGGTACTTCGAACTGCGTGGTAGTGCCAACCACTCGGTACTGCTGTGGCGGTCCTTGCGGTCCACCGGGTCCGGTAGCCAGCCCCGTCGCCCGTCCTGCTTAACCACTCGGCTTGGAACCCCACTGCCGGACTCCCAGTGCGCGCGCCCGCAGTCTGGGCGCCTTCACCGGGATACCGCGTACTTTCGACTGCTGGTACTTCCCAACTCAACTTCACACTGCTGGTACTGCACTTACCGAACTGCGGTACCGCTCGGTGGCGACCCCTGATACCTGCGGGCCGCCCGGCCCGGCCGCCGGTCCTGTCGCCTTACTGCACCATCCCTGGCTTCAAGACCCTGCAACCGTACCGACCTACGAACTCCTGTACTGCTACCCGCCAGTTCGTGTCTGGCAGGTACCGCTTCTCTCGTCTACGAGAGAAACACTAACCACGGCGCGTGGCAATGTCTACTCCAGCGGGCATAGATTTTTCGGCGCCGGCTGGGGAGGTAGTCTTCGCCCCTCACGGGGTGGGGCGGCCTGTCGCCGCAGCCGCGCCCAGGGCGGAGGACGCCGCGTCCCGCGGCCAGGACCACGAGTGAACGGGAGACAAGTGGTGGAAGGGCCGCAGGCCGCGCGGCAGGTGCGCACCCCCGACCCCCATACCCAGGCGTCGCTGGCGGCGGCCATAGGCGAAGCAGTGCGCGACCGGGACGAGCGGGGCCTCCGCCGGCTTCTGGCCCGCTTCGCCGAACAGGCCGCCATCACGGACCTGCCTGCCCTGCGCGAGGCCATCGACACCCCCCACGGTGATGACAATCCGCCGGGGGCCCGATAGGCCCAGTCGGCCCGCCGCGCTCCCGGATCAGAAAGCGCGGGCAGCGGCATCACAGGTCAGGCAGACGTATCCGGCCCAACGCGGCGGATACCACCCCTGCCTCGGACGCTCCGGGCTCCACCGCTCGACCACCATCGCGCTGGCGTCCATTCCGCACGCGGGTCGACGGCCCGGGGCCGCCGGGGGCGTCCGGATCGGAGAGGGCGGCGTGGACCCGGCGCACCGACAGGACGTCGACCGGATCACCGCCCACCCCCAGGATGCGCGCATCCAACGGCTCAACCAGCTCCAACAGAACCACGATCCCCATGGTTCAACCGCGCGCGCCCGAGGCCGCGCACGCGACCGCACCCGGGCGAGGGCGGCCGGCGGTGGACCACGCCGGACACCCCGCCGTACAGGCCCGGACCAGAAGGGGGGAGGGTCAGGGCCCGTGCGAACGGGTCCGCTCGCGCCCAGGGTGCTTGCCAGTATCGGCGAGCGAAACCCGGCAGGGCGCGGCGGCCGGTCGGCGCAGCAGGGGACTGGGAACGAGCGTCCAAGCCGCGCCGCCGAGGTCAGGCGGAGATTGTCAACGCTTCCGCAGAACTGAAAACCCATCAGTCCCGCAGAATTGACCCCCTCGGGTCGTGCGGTTCGGTCGTGCGGCTTGGTCGGCCCGGCATGGTGGGCGGATGGAAGACGATCTCCCGACCGTGTCGGTGCGCCTGTGGCAGGCGGACACCATCGTGTTGTTCGACTGGCTGATGACGACGGATCTCGGCTCGGTGCCGGTGACCCATCCGGCCCAGAAACAGGCCCTGGCCGATCTGCTGTCGCGGTTGGAGCGGGCCGCGGACTCCGACGTGACCGGGGTGACCGCCGAGGACATCGCTGCTGCTCAGAGCGAGGTTGCCCAGGATATGGGCTGGTAGTTCATTCGCGGACGAGAACGGCACGTTCCGGGTGGAGATCACGAAGGTGATGGCCCGGCCACGCCCGCGGCACGGACAGGCACACGTGCCTGCACGCCATCCCGCCGCCCTGAACGTCGGCCCGCGGGTAGGCACACCCGTGGGCCGCTGCCGTGCCGCTCGTCGGCCGCCGTGCGGCCGGGGTCTACAGGAGTAGCCCCGGCCACACGGCCCCGCCCCGCCGAATACAGCCCTGGCCTTCGAAGGGCCGAGGGCTGCGTCACGGCGAATGGCCCGCCTTCCCTACCTGCGCCCGGAGCGTCGGCTGCCCAGACGCATGCCGCCGAGTACCAGGGCTGCGAGGAACAGGACGATCCCGATCACGAGCAGCCACAGCAGGCCCTTCACGAGGGCGCCGACGAAACCGAACACCACAGCGATCAGGACGATGAACAGAAACAGTGCCATCGCGGCTCCGCCTTTCTCACTTGTCGCGCTTCAAGACGCCCTTCACACGGTCGGCGACGTCGCGCACGCCGTCCTTGACGTCCGCGGCGGCCTGCTTGAGCTTCGACTCCGCCTTGTCGGCCTGCCCCTCGCCCTTCAGCTCCTGGTCACCAGTCAGGTCCCCGACCTTCTCCTTGGCCTTGCCGGTCACGTTCTGCGCCTTGTTCGACAGGTCACTCATCGGTTGCTCCGTCCATCCGGTAGTGCGCGAATCCCACTGTCCGATCGTCCATCTTTGCCCGGTTTTGGGGATTTTATGCTCGCGGCACGGCTGACGAGGCGCGGGCCGTCCCGAGGGGACCGCCTGTGAGGCCGGACGGCGGCGCGAGGCGGTACGCGGGCCGGGGGATCGGCGCCGCGTACCGCCGGCCTGATGACCGCGGGCAGGCGCCCGGTTCAACGAGCCTCTCCCGCGGACGGGCACGGGTGGCGGGCCGGGCTGCCGGGGGTGTCGGGGCCCTGCGGGGGCCATGGCTGGGTGGCGAGCTGGCGACGCAGGGCGTCGAGGCGGGCCAGGTGGGTGTCAAGGACGGTGAGGGCCGCAGTGCTCTGCTCGCGGATCCGCAGCTCGATGGCGGCGAGGCGGTCCTCGATGTGCTGCCATCGGTCCTGGGCAGGAGGGTCAGGCGCGTCGTTGATCACTGTCATGGCGGAGGCGGTCGGTGCGGTCGTCGAGGTCGTCGAGGCGGGCGGCGAGGTCGGGATGGGCGTCGCCGAGATGGAGGCGCATACCGGTCAGGGGCGCGATGAGGTCGGCCGCGTCGGTGGCGCCGAGGGCAGTGGTGAGTGCGTCCAGGGCGGGCCCGGCTTCGGGGGTGTGGCCGGGGGCGGCGGTGATCCGGGCGGCCAGGACGCGCAGGTCGGCGGCGTGGTCGCGGGCCCAGGCGTCGACGGCGCGGTCGGCGGCGCGGCGGTCGCGCACGGCCTTGACCCGCTCCGCGCCGGTAGCAGTGGTGCCAGTGGTGCCGGTGGTGCCGGCGGGGCGCAGGCGCAGGTAGCGGTTCTCGGCGGCCTGGCGGCTGGCGACGCCCATGGGCTGGGCGAGGTCGGCCCAGGTGGCGCCTGCGGCGCGGGCGGCCTCGACCATCGGAGCCTCCCAGTCGGCGAGCTGGGTACGCAGCTCCCGCAGCAGCACGAGGGCGGCCAGCGCCCGCTCGGCACCGCCTTCCCGTGCGTCTTGGCCTGCGGGACGGCCAGGTCCCCGGGCCGTGCGCACGGCGTCGTCGATGGCGGCTAGCGCTGCGGCGGCGGCGGCGAGGAAGGAGACCGGCTCGGGTCTGGCTGCGGGCTTCGGGGGCTTCGCGCTCATGCAGTCATTCTACGGACGACACTAGGAGTTTGTCATTGGATGGATGACGTGCTACAACGATGTCAGGTGAAGCGCACTGGCACCCAACGATCAATGGAGGTGTTTCGCGATGCTGCTGCGCACTGACCCCTTCCGCGAGCTCGACCGGCTGACCCAGCAGTTCCTCAACACGACCGGTACCTGGTCGCGGCCGACCCCGATGCCACTGGACGCCTACCGCGCCGGTGACGAGTACGTGATCTGCTTCGACCTGCCAGGGGTGGCCCCGGACGCGATCGACATCGACGTCGAGCGGAACATGGTGACCGTCAAGGCCGAGCGCCGTCCGCACCGGCAGGGAGACGACGTGAAGTGGGAGCTGGCCGAGCGCCCGCTCGGTGTGTTCTCCCGGCAGGTCATGCTCTCCGACACCCTCGACCCGGAGGGGATCACCGCCGACTACGACGCCGGCGTGCTGACCCTGAAAATCCCGGTCGCCGAGAAGGCCAAGCCCCGCAAGATCGCCATCGCCCATGGCGACGGGCGCAAGCAGATCCAGGCCTGACCTCTCCCCGAGCCGTCCCGTGCCGCCCGCAATCCCCCCGGCGGCGCGGCACGGGACACCCCGGCCCCGGCCTGACCTTCCGGACACGCCCGCGACCCGCGGGCCCAACGGACAGCGAGCCGCCCCATGACTACCCCGGCGCCACCGTTCACGGTGAGGGTATGCGGCGAGATCGACCTCGACTCCGCCCCGGACCTTCGTCGCGAGCTGTCCCGCGCGCTGGCGGACCACCGGCAGGTGGTGCTCGACCTGTCACAGGTGACGTTCATGGACTGCTCGGGCCTGAACGTCCTGCTGGAGGCCCGCAACCAGGCCGACCGAAACAGGGCGCGCCTGGCCCTGCGCGGCATCACCCGCCCGGTGGCCCGGCTCCTCAAACTGACCGGCCTGACGACCTGGCTGGCCCCAGCACCCCGCCCGCACGGCCACACGCCCCAGACCCGGCATCCGCCGCCGACCGGAGGGAGGAACCCGCAATGACACTGCACTGGGAGGCGTTCCTGGACCAGGTCCGGGAACGCGGCGAATACGACACACCCCAGGAAGCCGAACGCTGCGCGCGCGTCGTCCTGGCCCTGCTCGGCGCGCACCTGGTCGGCGCAGTGCGCTCGGACCTCGCGGCCCGCCTGCCCGAGACGCTCGCCCTGGTCCTGCTCAACCCACTGCAGGCCACCGAACCGCTCAGCCCCGAACGGTTCGTGCGCGCCACCGCCGCTTGGATCGAAGGCGCCGCCGAAACCACCGCCCTGTGGAACATCGGCGCTGTCCTGTCCACCGTCGCCGACGCCGCCGGCGACCAGCTCATGGAGCAGGTCCTGCTCCAACTGCCGCCCGGCTACGACGTGCTCTTCGGCCGCCCCGCCGCCGGCCGACGCCCCTGACCCCCATCACGGCCGCCCCGCCGCCGGCCAACGCCCGGAAGGCCACCGCCATGACCCGGCACCGCCACCTGATCCAGCAGGTCCGCATCCTCGGCCGCTACCCGAGCGACGACGAAGCCGAACGCGCCCTCGCCGCCGTCCTGGCGCTGCTCGGCTCCCAGCTCACCGGCGACGAACGCTGCGACCTCGCCGCCACACTCCCCGAGCGGGCGCGCGCCGTATTCGCCTCCCAGATCCCCCTGCCCCAACCGGTCTCGGCCCCCGCCTTCGTCGAAGCCGTCGCCGACGCCCTCGGCACCACCCTCGCCGCAGCCCGCTGGGACACCTCCACTGTCCTGGCCGCCCTCACCGACCTCGCCGGCGACCACCTCACCGACCGCATCCTTCACCAACTGCCCAACGGCTGGGCGCTGCTCTTCGGCCGCGCCGATCTCACCCCAACCGCCGCCTGAACCGCCAGCGCCAGCCGGGACCTCAAGGTCCTGGCTTCTTTGCTTCTCAACCATCTTGCTCTCATCGGACATGCTCGACCGATCGAAGGGGATCGTGCGGAGTGAGATGCCGTCAGCGTTCACTTCGTGCACATGCGTCCGTTACCGCCCATGGGCGCTCATTGGCACTCATCGCGCGTGGTCCCAAAGTGGTCCCCAGGGCTCCGGTCACGGCGAGTGACACCAATCTGGCGGGCCTTCAACAACCGCGGGTTGAAGCGCCCCGCGATCCACCAGCAGCGACGTCGGCCGGCGGGTTCACGGAGGGCGAATCAAGGTCGCCTACCCATCGACTACGGATGGTGATCTTCCAGGCGGTGTGTCGTCTTGAGCGTGTCCTGACCGATTGGTTCTGACGTGCCTCGCGCACCCGGGATCACCCCCACTCGAAAGGGAGGAAGTTCATGGGACAGCGTGCGCAGCGTGGCCGGGTCTGCCGGCGGTGTGGCTGCTCGGACGGGCGGGGGAAGCAGTTGGATCCGTGGTGTGTGCAGTTGTTGGAGGAGGCGGATCACGGGCGGTGGACGTACTGCATCGACCTCGCCCGGGAGGACGGGAAGCGCCGGACCCGCCGTCGGGGCGGTTTCGCCACCCGGGCCGAGGCGGCCCGGGAGATGAAGGCGATGCTGGACGGTGAGCTGCGCGGGGTCTACGAGGACCGCCGCACCACCGTGGCGAGCTTCCTGCGGGAGTGGCTGGCGGCGAAGAAGGAGGTGCTCGCGCCCAACACCTACGCCGGCTACGTGGACTGCGTCGAGCGGGACCTGATTCCCCGCCTTCGGTCACTACCGTCTCCCCGACCTGCGCCCCAAGCAGATCAACGGCTAGGTCGCCGCCCAGCAGAAGGCCAAGCGGGGTCGCGTCACCGTCTACCGGGCCGTGTCCACCCGGCGCAACGCGCTCAACGCCGCCGTCCGCTCCTGGCGGCTGCGCTACAACCCGGCCAAGCACTCCGTCCCGCCCAAGCCCCGCGCCGCCGTGCGCACCTGCCGGACCCGACCAGGCCGCGGCGTTCCTGCGGCACAACACGGAGCACTACGCCGACCGGCTCACTGACCTGTTCGAGGTCATGCTCGGCACCGGCATGCGCCGCGGTGGGATCCTCGCCCTGCACTGGTCCGACGTCCACCTCATGGACCACAAGCTCTACGTCCGCTGGACCCTGACGGCCGTGAACAACGGGAAGATCCACCTCGGTGAGCCCAAGACCGAGGCAAGTCGCGCGTGGATCAGCCTTTCCCCCAGGGCCATGGCCGCCCTCCACCACCAGGCCGCCCTTCAGATGGCGGCCCACCCCGACGGCCGGCTCGACGGCCTGGTCTTCACCCGCCCCGACGGCGAGCCGCTGCGCCCCCAGCGGGTCCTCGGCCAGCTCCGCAAACGCACCGCAGAACTCGACCTGCCGAAGATCGGTCTGCACGACCTGCACCACACTACGACCAGCATCATGATCGCCGCCGGTATCCCGCTCGCCGTCGTCTCCAAGACCCTGCGCCACTCCAACCTCGCCATCACCGTCGATCTCTACGGCCACCTCCTCAAGGACTCCGCCGACGAAGCCGTCAAGGCACTCGCCTCCGCGCCCGACCGGGCGGACGCCGAGGTGGCCGGCCAGGCCGGTTGCTCTGCCGGTCGCCGCTTCGGCAAGGCAGCGTGAGCGGTCCGGCGTCAGGCCTTCATACCTAGCTGCTCATCGGCCGCTTCCGAGCCGCTGGTGTGAGTGCGGTCGGGTTCCTCTTCGTCGATGTCCGGCTGGAGGAGGTCGGGCAAGTCCTGTGCTGCCCAGTCCGGAAGGGTGACCGCTGCGGGGACCGGCAGCAGGGCATCACGCCGAAGGGACTCCTCCTCGAAGACGGCCTCGGTGAGCCAGGAGAACGTGTCGTCGTCCAGCAGATCGGGATGACAGGCGGCGGTGTCCGCGAGCCGCTCGGTGTCGGGGAAGGCGGTCGGGAGGCCGCCGTTGCCCGCGGCGCGAGCGACGGCGCGGCGGGCCGTGCTCTCATACCAGCCGGACCCCCACCATCCGCCGACGGACTCGGTACGGAAGCCGTGCAGAGTGAGCGGCCGCAGGACGGTTTCCGGTCCGAGGGTTTCGTCGGCCGTCTGCCAGTGGTCGATCTGGCGGTGGATGGAGGCGAGGATCGGTGCCCAGCCTTCATCGAAGATGTCGCTGACCGCGCGGCCGTCGGCGAGTCGGGGTCTGTACCGTCATCCGCGACAACGACGCCCTCGCCGAGATCCGCCGGCTCGGCATCGGCGTCGGCCGCCAGGAGTGCATGCCCCGCTGGGACTCCGCCGCCGCCCGGTCCTGGTGCCCGGCGCTTCGGCCTGGGAGCCGGGTCGGCTGCGGACGGTGCGCTACCAAGGCTCTGGTTGACGGTTGGCCACTGACGCTGACTCGATGCACCTGAACCTCGCCTGCCGCACTGCGGAAGCCCGATGACCGGTTGCAGACCCCGTTGCCCGCGCGCCCGAACGGTCAGCTGCCGCGCCGACCCCAGGCCGAGACCATGGAGAACGCCAGGTCCCACACACAGGGATTCCGGAAGTCCGCGTAGACGTCGGCCAGTTCCGCCTCGGTGACCAGACCGGTGTCCACCATCCTCCGGGACAGCGGCTTCATGCTGAGGTGCAGCATGCGCGCCATGTCGTCCTGGCCATGGAAAGGGAGGGTGCTGACATGGGCCCCGATGTCAGTGAGGCCGTGGTCCGCGAGCGGGGTCGGGAGGTGGCGTGTCCACGTGATGTCGGTGCCGGCGGTTTCGTACATGACACGCCACATGGCGGCCATGGCGTTGCGGTGGTGCGGGCGCGGGGAGGTCCCGGAGGTGGTGTCGGCGGTCTCCTCGACGACGAGCCACCCACCGGGGCGCAGCCAGGAGACGAGACGTTCGAGGAGTTCGTCTCGTCGGGGAACGTGGATGAGGACGAAGCGGGTGTGGACGAGATCGAAGACGGGGCCCGGGTCGAAGTCTTCGGAGAGGGCATCGCCGGTGGCGGTCGTCAGGCGGGGGTGGGCGGGCAGGAAGCGGTCGTCGCGGTCGAGGGCGGTGACCTGGGCACCCTGGTCGGCGAGCCACCCGGCGATCGACCCGCTGCCCGCGCCGACCTCCAGGCAGTTGCGTCCGGCGGGGGAGAGCAGGGAACCGATGACGTGCTCGGTGATGGGGTCGTAGACGGAGGTGAGGTGCCTCAGCCGGTCTCGTTCTTCCTCTGCCGAGAGGCTGAAGATCTGGTCGTAGGTGTGGTGGTCGCCGTGGTCCACGGGGTGCTTCCTTCCTTCCGCCGGTCAACTCACCATGCGGCGAGCTGACCGTAGTCGTTCCCGTTCGTCTCCGGTTGACGGAACGTCATGCTCCCCCTGGAGCCGCTGGGTGACTTGTCCGGCGGTGGATCCTGAGTTGCGGACCCCGGGGACGGAGGGTGGCCGAGGTGGCGGTCTCGTGGACGCGGCCGGGCGTGGCCAGGCCGATCCGCCAGCGGGCCAGGACGGCCGCGGCGATGATCAGCAGCTCGGTCCAGGCGAAGGTCTCACCGACGCACTTGTGCGGTCCTGCGGCGAAGGGCATGAAGAGCTTGCGCGAAGCGTGGTCCCCGCGCTGGCGCCATCGGCCGGGGTCGAACCGGTGGGGGTCGGGGTAGCGGAGCGGGTCACGGTGCAGCGCGGTAAGGCTGAAGAGGATCTCCGAGCCCGGGGCGAGCCGGGTGTCGGCGCACTGGAGGGGGGCCACCGCGCGGCGCATCAGGATCCAGTTGGGGGTGTGGAGCCGGAGGGTTTCGCTAAGCGCGTGCCCGGTGCGCTCAAGGCGCGGCAGGTCGCTCCAGCCGACGGTGCCGTCACTGGCGACGGCTCGTACCTCCTCGCTCAGTTCGTCCTGCAGATCGGGATGGCAGGCGAGCTCGTAGCACAGCCAACTGAGTGTGGTGGCAGCCGTCTCGGTGCCCGCCAGCAGCAGCGATACCACCTCGTCCCGAACCTGGAGAGGGGCCATCGGCCGACCCGTCTGTTCGTCCCTGGCGGCGAGCAGCAGTGACAGCAGCGTGCTGTCCGGGCTGTCACGCCGGTCGACCTGCGCGACGATGTCGTCCACCACCGCGCGCAGGTCCTCGACTGCCGCGTCGAAGCGCCGGTTGGCGGGAACGGGCAGCTTCTCCAGGAGCGGCGAGGGGTACAGGGCCCGCTGGATGAACCCCGTGAGGACCACCGGCACGGCCTGGTGGATCCGGGCTTTGTGGCCGGCGCCGAGGCGGGTGGCGAACAGCGCCTCCAGCAGAACGTCCAGGGTGAGTTCGTGCATCCGCTCGCTGATCGTCAGCGGTGACTCCGGCTCCCAGCGGGACACCGCCCGGGCTGCCTCGCGGGTCATCACGGCGGTGTACGTGCGGATGCTGTCGCGGTGGAAGGCCGGCTGGAGAAGGCGTCGCTGGCGGAGGTGGAAGGCGCCCTCGGAGATGAACAGCCCGTTCCCCAGCAGCCTGCGGGCCTTGTCGAAGACGAAGCCCTTCTCGGTCTTCGCGGCGTCCTGGACGAGTAGCCTGTGCACGAGTTCGGGCGCGGTGAGCACATGGACCGGCCGCCGCCACAGCTGGATCCGCACGACGGGGCCCAGGTCCGCCAGCGACTGCAGGAAGGGCACCGGGCGGGTCATCAGCGGAATCAGGTGCCCGATCCCGGGCAGCCGGCCCCCGGCGCAGGGCGCCTCGCCGCCGGCCGTACTGCGGTCACGGGTCATGGCCGGCTCGCTGCGGGTGACGGTGTGTCGAATCGCGAACTTCCACGGGACCAGTCGATGTGCCCCCTTAGCCACAGCCCGAGGCTGCGCGCGTACACCGCGGTCGGTGCGGTGGCGTCGGCGCTGACGGCTTCGCACGCCTCGATGAAGTGGTTCATCTCCCGGTCGCGCATGGCGAGGGCCCGGTCCCGGGCTGCGGACGGGGAGCAGCGATGGTGACGGGCGAGGACCTCGACGAGGTTGTGGCGTCCCTGGCCGCCGGCGCGCTCCTTGGCATGGGAGTACAGGTCGTTGTCCCAGCTGACCAGGTTCGCGGTGATGTCCGCGAGCCTGCGCAGCGTCGGGCCGTCCGCCTGCGCGGGCGGGAGTTCGTAACCGCCCACGATGTCGATGAGTGCCAGGCAGGTGTACGTCGCCCCCGCGTGGCGGCGCATGGCCACGTACTCGGCGAGCCCGGGGACGGCCGACGCCTCCCGGTTCGCGGCCTCCCAGACCTGCGCGGACAGGTAGTCGCAGACCGTGCGCTCCCACCGGACGAGCTGCGGGGGCGAAGCGTGCACGCGGATCCGGTCCCGGATCTCCCGCAGGGCCACCGCGTAGGCACGTGCGGTTCCCGTGAGCTCGGTCAGGGGCAGGTCGGCGTCGAGTACCCGCGCCAGCAGGGCGGTTGTCCGGGCCAGTGGGCCCGGTGGCCCGCCGCGCTCAGGGTCCTCGCCGTACCCGTCGTCGAAGGCGAAGAGCCAGACGTACCAGTCCGCCAGCAGCCGCAGCATCTCCGCGCCCGCCTCGGGATTGGTCCGAGCGGCGAGGGCACCGCTTCGCTGACGCCGTAGCCGTTCCGCACGCTCGGGCAGCCCGTCGAGCAACCGGTGCTGTGCCATCCAGGCGAAGCTCTCCCGGTCGGCCTGCTCGGCATGCCGGTTCAGCAGGGAGGGGAAGGGGCACCACAACTCGTCGGACCTCCCGTCGGTCGCTGTGTCGTGGGGATTGCTCACGGGCATGCCGGCCTCACCGTTCGGTCGAAGGGAGCGTGAACGCTGTGTCGGCACGGGTCGCTCCGTGCCGGCAGCGTGGTTCAGCGCCGGTGCAGGAGGAGGCGGGTGGCGAGGCCGCCGCCCACGCCGGCCAGTACGGCCACCGGCAGCCACCAGGCGGGCCAGGGCAGCAGTCCGAGCGGTGCGTCGAGTGACCAGCGGCCGGGTCCGGTGGCGGACAGCGCCGCGCCGATCGTGACCAGCACCAGCGGGTACTCGAACCCGTCGTTCTGCACCCACAGCCCGTGCGGCCGCTTGACGGTCAGCGCCACCGTCATCACACCCATCGTTCCCGCGGCGGCCAGCGGCGTGAGCAGACCCGCCGCAAGGAGCAGTCCGGCCCCGATCTGGGTGCCTCCCGCGGTGAGCGCGGTGAACACGCCGCCGCGGAAGCCGTCGCCGCGGAACTCCTCGGTGCCGCCGGCCAGCCCCCGGCCGCCGAGGTGGAAGCTGACCTTCTGGATCCCGTGCCCCGCGACCAGCAGGCCGGCGACCAGCCGGAGCAGCAGGAGACCTGCGTTCACTGGTGAACTCTCTTTCTGTGGTACCTGGTTTCCGGTCAGCCGGCCGCGTGCTCGTTGATCATGCTCTGCGCGTAGACCACACCCAGGCCGTAGGCGCCGGCGTGCTCCTTGACCACGTCCATGACCGGCAGGTAGGTCTCGGTGCGAGCCCAGTCGCGCTGCAGCTCCAGCAGCACCTGGACCCATGTCACCGGCACCGCGCCGGCCGCCGTCATCCGCTGGATGGCGTGCTCATGGGCCAGCGGGCTGACGCCGCCGGAAGCGTCCGTGACCACGTAGACCTCGTAGCCCTGGTCCAGCGCCGACAGGGCGGGCAGCACCAGGCAGACCTCGGTCCACAGGCCGGAAAGGATGATCTTGCTGCGCCCGGTCGCCTTGACCGCCTCGACCAGGGCCGCGTCCTCCCAGGCGTTCATCGAGGTGCGGTCGACCACCCCGTGCTTCGGGAAGACCGCCTTCAGCTGGGGCAGGATCGGGCCGGAGAAGGAATCGGCGGCCACCGTGGACAGCACCACCGGGACGTCGAAGACCCGGGCGGCCTTGGCCAGGCCGACGGTGGCGTTGATGATCGCCGTGCGGTCGCCGCTGCCCGTGCCGAAGAACATCTGCGGCTGGTGGTCGACGAAGAGCATCATCGAGTTGTCCGGCGTCAGTAGATCGGAGCTGGGGGCGGCGTGCACGGAGTCGAAGTCGACCATGGCGGTTCTCTCTTTCGGCTGATGGGATGTCACGGGGGCGTCGGCGCGGACATCAGCGGGGACATCGGCGCAGACCTCAGCGGGGACGTCGCAAGGCATCGAAGGCTCGGAGACACGAGCGGTGCCGCAGGCTCTCCGGCACAGCAAGGACGCTATCCGGCGGCGCCCGGACATCTCTTCTCCCCCCGCGCCCAGGACTGTTCCCACACTGCACGGAGTTCCCGTGCGCCGTCGGTCCCGGCGCTGCCCGCGGGGGTCGCTGCCCGCACAGGACAGAGCCGGTGCGTGCAGAGCAAAGTCGCAGCTCGATGCCGCCCTAGGTTGACTCGTGCCAGAGCTCAACGGGCCGTGCCGCTCGCGCTGTCCGGCCCGAACGACAAGGACGGTCACCATCATGTCGAGCATGCCTGTCGCCGGGATCCGCGCCGGTCACCCCGGCGAAGCCGGCCGAGCCGCCGACCTGGTCGTGCGCAACGCCAAGGTGTACACGGGCGACCCGTCGCACCCGCGGGCGAGCGCGGTCGCGATCCGCGACGGTCTGATCATCGCCGTCGGCGACGACGCGGACGTCATCCCGCAGATCGGCCCGCGGACCCGGGTCGTCGACGCGCTCGGACGACGTGCCGTCCCGGGCCTCAACGACTCGCACCTGCACGTCGTCCGGGGCGGTCTCAACTACGTGCTGGAGCTGCGCTGGGACGGCGTACCGACACTGCGCCAGGCGCTGGCCATGCTCCGCACCCAGGCCGAACGCACCCCGCCCGGCCAGTGGGTCCGGGTGGTCGGCGGCTGGTCCGCGGACCAGTTCGCCGAGCGCCGGCTGCCCACGGTGGCCGAGCTGAACGCCGCGGCGCCCGACACCCCCGTCTTCGTCCTGCACCTGTACCAGTCGGCGCTGATGAACCGGGCGGCGCTGCGGGCCGCGGGGTTCGACCGCGACACCCCGGACCCGGTGGGCGGCCAGATCGTGCGCGGCCACGACGGACAGCCGACCGGCCTGCTGCTGGCCGCCCCCGGCGCCCTGCTGCTGTACTCCACGCTCGCCAAGGCGCCGACGCTGGACGAGGCCGAGAAGGCCGCCTCCACCCGGCACTTCCTGCGCGAGCTCAACCGCTTCGGGCTGACCTCGGCCATCGACGCGGCCGGCGGCTTCCAGAGCTTCCCGGAGAACTACGGCACCGTCATGCAGCTCGCGCAGAACGGCGAGCTGACGCTGCGGATCGCCTACCACCTCTTCCCGCAGACCGCCGGACAGGAGCTGGACGACCTGGCGCGCTGGGTGGCCACCGTCCGACCGGGTGACGGGGACGAGTGGCTGCGGCTGAACGGTGCCGGGGAGAATCTCACCTGGGCGGCTGCGGACTTCGAGAACTTCACCGAGCCGCGCCCCGAACTCGGCCCGTACGAGGCCGGGTTCGAGCAGGCCGTCCGGCTGCTGATGGAGCACGGCTGGGGTTTTCGGCTGCACGCCAGCTACGACGAGACGATCCGCCGCGACCTGGCGGTCTTCGAGAGGCTCGCCGCCGAGGGCCTCTTCCCGGGCGGGAACCGGTGGCTCTTCGACCACGCCGAGACGGTCTCCTCCGCGAGTCTGGACCGGATCGCCGCGCTCGGCGGGGCCGTCTCGGTGCAGAACCGGCTGTCCTTCCAGGGTGAGGCGTTCGTGCGCCGCTACGGCGCCGCCGCGGCTGCCGAGGCGCCGCCGGTGCGGGCGATGCTGGAACGCGGGCTGACGGTCGGCGCGGGCACGGACGCCACCCGGGTCTCCTCCTACAACCCGTGGGTGGCGCTGCACTGGCTGGTCTCCGGGCGCGCCGTCGGCGGACGTACGCTCCGCCCGGCGGCCAACCGGCTCAGCCGCGAGGAGGCGCTGGAGCTCTACACCCTGGGCGGCGCCCGGCTCACCGGCGAGCAGGAGGTCAAGGGCCGGCTGCGGGTGGGCTGTTACGCCGACTTCGCGGTGCTCAGTGCCGACTACCTGACGGTGGACGAGGCCGACATCCCCCACATCGAGTCCGTCCTCACCGTGGTCGGCGGCCGCATCGTGCACAGTGTCCAGGAGCACGAGGGTCTCGCCCCCGAGCTGCCGGCCGTGGTCCCGCTGTGGAGCCCCGTGGCGCGCTTCGGCGGCTACCAGGCCACCACCGCGCCCAGCCTCACCGGCGTCCGGCAGGCCGCGCAGGTGGCCGAGGCAGCCGCCGCCTCCGACGAGCAGCGCGAGTGGCGGCAGGCGCGCGGACTTCTCGTCCCCGGCCCGGGCGGGCCGGCCCTCGACGACCCCTGCTTCCTCTGACCCACATCCCGCATCCCGTTATCCCGCATTCCGCCTCCCGTATTCCGTATCCGCCGTGCGCCGCCGGGCCCCGCACCCCCGGTGGCGCACCGCGCTGGACAGCCCTGAAGGACGCCCCGATGACGACCACCCAGTCCGACAGCACCGTGGCCGCCGCGCAGGTCCGGGACCGCCACCCGCTGGCCCTGGCCCTGTTCGCGCTGACCGCGGTCAGCGGCCTGATCGACGCGGTGAGCTACCTGGGGCTCGGCCACGTGTTCACCGCGAACATGACCGGGAACGTCGTCGTGGTCGCCTTCGCCATGGTGGGCACGCCCGGCTTCTCGATCGCGGGCTCGCTCACCTCGCTCGCCGCCTTCCTGCTGGGCTCGGTCCTGGCCGGCCGGCTGGCGCTGCGACAGCGCGACGGCCGCCGGGAGCGCTGGCTGCGCACCGCGCTGCTGGCCGAGACCGCGCTGCAAGCCGCGGCGACCGCCATCACGTTCACCGCGAGCGGGCGGGCGCAGCAGGAGGCACTGATCGCGCTGCTGGCCGTGGCCATGGGCCTGCGCAACGGCACGGTCCGCAAGTTGGGCGTGCCGGACCTGACCACGACGGTGCTCACCCTCACCCTGACCGGCCTCGCCGCGGACTCCTCGCTGGCCGGCGGCGCCAACCCCCGCCTGGGCCGGCGCCTCTACGCGGTCCTGGCGATGCTCGCGGGCGCCGCTCCCGGAGCCGCGCTCGTCATCCACGGACACCTCGGCTGGGCGTTGCTGGCCGGCACGGTCCTGGTCGCCGCGATCGCGGTCGGCTACCGCGAGCGCGACTGAGGCGTCCGCCCCGCCGCCACCCCCTCGGCCAACTCTGTCTCCCGGAAGGACACTTCACATGCCCATGCGCCTCTCCCTGCGCCTGCTGGCGGCGGTCACCGCCACCACCGCGCTGGCCTTCGTCACCGCACCGTCGGCCCCCGCGGCGCCCACCGCCGGACGCCCCGGCCTCGCCGTCGGCCCCCAGTACGACACGACGCACGTGTACGTGACGCCCGGCGCGATGGACTCCTTCGTCAGCAGCTGGGAGGCGACCTTCGGCGGCACCAACACGCCGCAGGTCCTCGCCGACGTCACACCGACCCCGAGCCTGACCAAGTCCGAGCTCGTCCTCTCCCCCGTCGGCACGCTCTCCGTCTTCGACTACCAGACGCCCGTCCCCTACCCGTTCGGCGCCGAGCGCACCGGCTGGCTCGTCACGGACCTGGACCGCGGCGTGCGCAAGGCCGAGGCGGACGGGGCGAACACGGTCGTCGCGCCGTTCGCCGACCCGATCGGCCGCGACGCGATCGTCCAGTTCCCCGGCGGCATCTACGCGCAGCTGTACTGGCACACCAAGGCACCCTCGTACCCGGCGCTCGCGTCCGTACCGGAGAACCGGCTCTACCTGCCGAGCGGCGCGATCCGATCCTTCCTGCACTCGTACCTGGGCTTCACCGGCGGCACGGTGGTCTCCGACGACAACCACGCACCGGGCGCCGAACTCGGCCTGCCCGGCACCTCCTACCGGCGGATCCGGATCAGCTCACCGTTCGGCGACACCTCCGTCGCGGTCACCGACGGGCACCTGCCCTACCCCTTCGGACGCGAGAGCACCGGCTACGCCGTGAGCGACCTCGCCGCGACCCTCGCCAAGGCCCGGGCCGCCGGCGCGACTGTGCTGTGGGGGCCGTACGCCTCCCCCCGGCGCGACAGCGCGATGGTGCAGTTCCCCGGCGACTACATCGCCGAGATCCATGACGGCGGCTCGCGGTCGTAACCGGCCGGGACACTCGGCTGGATCGCCGCCGGATCGGTCACGGCAGCGGCGCACGACACACGGCACACGGCACACGGCACACGGCACACGGCGACGTGCACCACTGCGGCCCGGAGCGCCTGCTCAGCCGGGCGCGCGAACAAGGACCCGGCACCGCCGGTGCACAGCACGGTGGCACCGGGTCCTCGACGGTGCGGAGCGGACGTCAGACGGCGTGCAGCGCCGCACGCAGGGTCTGGGTCGCCAGGGTGATGGCGGCCTGGGCCGCGTGCGTCTCGCGCAGGGCGTTGAGCATCACGAAGTCGTGGATGATGCCCTGGTAGCGCACGGCGGTGACCGGGACGCCGGCCGCCCGGAGCTTGTTCGCGTATGCCTCGCCCTCGTCGCGCAGCACGTCGGCCTCGCCGGTGATCACCAGCGCGGCGGGCAGACCGGTCAGCTGCTCGGTGGTGGCGCGCAGCGGGGAGGCGGTGATCTCGGCGCGCTGGGCAGGGTCGGTCGTGTACTGGTCCCAGAACCACTCCATGCCGTCGCGGCGCAGGAAGTAGCCGGTCGCGAACTGGTGGTACGAGTTGGTGTCGAAGGCGGCGTCGGTCACCGGGTAGAAGAGCACCTGGTGCCGGAGCGGCACGTCGCCGCGGTCCTTGGCCATATTTCCGTCTCCTCATGGTGCGGGGTGGTCCGCCCGGCGGGTGTCGGCCGCGGCGTCGCCCGGCCGGCGCCCGAGTCCCGAGGCGTGGCCGCTACCGTAGAACCGCCCGGCCAGGCCGCGTTGTCCGACGGCGCCCGACCTCTGGTCTCTGCGCGCAGTCCCCAGCCGACCCGGGTGCCACTGCCGGCCGGCCCGTCAGGCAGGCAGGCAGTTGGGCAGTTGGGCAGTTGGGCACGCAATCAGGCAGCGCTTGTACGCCCTGGGGCAAGGCCGGGACACAGCTCGTCAACTCGTCCGATCTGCTGTCAACCATGTCTGCGAACAGCGCAGTTGACGTTGACAAAGCACGACGAGGGCGTCGTCAGGGTCTCGCTGACGGCCGACGACGACGGCGGCACCGGCCGGGGGGTGGACCTCTGGATCAATCCCGACAATCTCTACGTGGTGGGGTTCTCCCCCCAGGCCGCCCCGGGCGTCTCGTACGTCTTCAACGACATCTTCGCCAGTGCCCCGATTCCGGGAGTCCGCAGGCTCCCGTTCGGCGGCAACTACGTCTCCCTCGCCCGCACCGCCCAGCGGGACCGGTCCACCACGCCGGTCTCCTTCGACAGCGTGCGGCGAGCCGTCGTCGACCTGGCCAACCAGCGCTCCGCCGATCAGGATCCGCGCACGACCGCCCGCGCGCTGATGCTGCTCCTCCAGTTCACCTCCGAGGCCGTCCGGTTCAACGACGTCGAGGGCGTCTTCCGTAATGTCCTGAACGACAGGGGAAGCTCGGGCAGCGGCATTCCCTCCTGGGTGCAGCAGCTGGAGAACAACTGGGACGCACTGTCCAACTTCTACTGGAACGAGATGGGGGTCGGCCCCAATCCGCGCCCCGCGCCCCTGCGCATCGGTGGCACCACCGTCAACAACGCCCATGACGTCCTGCGCTACGCGCGCACCCTGCTGCCGCCGGTCGTGGGTACCTCGTTCAAGCCCGGCCACGACGAGCTGTAGCGGCCGGCCGGCGTCGCCACGCGGACCGGCGGTCAGCCCGCACGCTGCGCGTCCCCCAGCGCGTCGTGCAGTTGGGTCCGGGTGGTGATGCCGAGCTTGGGAAATATCTTGTGCAGGTGGAAGCCGACGGTGCGCGGGGAGAGCAGGAGCTTGGCGCCGATCTCCCGGTTGGTCAGACCGGCGGCGGCCGCGCGGGCGATCTCCAGCTGTTGCGGAGTCAGGTCGGCCGTGCGGCCGGCGGTCTCCGTACGGGTGGTCGGCACACCGGCGGCCCGCAGCTCCGAGGCGGCCCGCTCGGTCCAGGGACGGGCGTCGAGCCGTTCGAAGACGCCGAGGGCGGCGCTCAGCTCGGTGCGCGCCTCGGTGACCCGGCGGTGGCGACGCAGCCACTCCCCGAACTCCAGCCGCACCAGCGCCCGTTCGAAGGGCCACAGGTCACCGGCCGGGTCCGCGAGGGCGGCGCGGAAGTGCTGCTCCGCCTGGTCCAGCCCGCTCAGCAGCGCGCAGGCCCGGTTCACCACCACCTCCAGGCGCGCGGAGCGCAGCCAGCCGAGCGAGCGCACGGCAACCTCCAGCACGGCCCGCGCGTCGTCCTCGTGACCGGCGCGGACAGCCGCGGCGGCGAGGTCGCCGAGGTAGTAGTACGACGCGTGGTAGTGCACCGGGGCGGGGTGGAAGTCGCGGGAGAAGACGGCTCGCAGCTGCCGGTACGCCGCGAGGTGGTCACCCTCGGCGAGGGCTGCCAGGGCGAGCGCGTGGCAGGACCGTACGAACAGGCTGGGCGAGCAGGACAGGTCCACCCCGGCGACGGCCGTCCCGATGAGCTCGCGCGCCCCGCTCGCGTCGCCGTGCAGCGCGAGCAGGGTGCCCTGGAGGATGGGCGATCCCACCGCGGCGTTGTCCGAGCCGACCTCGACGGCCACCCGGTACGCCTCCTGCGCGGTGGACCGCGCCGCGGACCAGGCACCGCTGTCGAAGAGTGCGAGCGCGAGCGCCTGCGCGACGACCGCGTTGCCGCCGGCCGTCGGAGCCCGGTGCAGATGGTCCATCGCCTGGCCGAGCAGCCGAACGGCCAGCTGCGTCTCGTCGAGAATCCAGGCGGCGGCGCCGAGTTCGGCCAGATGCGCGAGTGAGTCCTCGGGCGCCTCGGCCACGCAGCGGCGGAGCTCGGGCAGCGCCCACTCGCGGTCCGTGAAGGGTTCGGTGCCGGCCCGCAGCCAGATCCGGTCCACCTCGTCCGGCTGTTCCGGCACCAGCTCGGCGATCCGGCGCAGCTCCGCGCGGTAGAAGAAGGAGCCCGCGTTGTACGCCGGGGTGGCTGCCGTGCCCAACGCGCCCAGGGCGAGCTGGGGTGCCCGCTCGACCATGGACTGCGCGACGGGCACCAGAAATCCCAGCGATTCCTCGTGCCGGGTGGTCACCGCCAGGGACCAGCCGGCGCGCATGGACGCCTCGGCGAGCAGTTCCGGGTCCTCCGCGATCGCACAGACCCTGACCGCCAGCTCGCCCACCCACTGGGGGCAGCCGCCGAGCATCGCCATGGTGGCGGCTTCGAGCAGCCGCCTCGCCCGCAGGTTCGCGTCCGGGGTCAGTGCGGCCGCACGTTCGAGGGTGGCCGCGGCGGCGGCGTATCCGCCGCGTCGGCGTGCCCGCTCCGCGCCGGCGGCCAGTGCCCCGGCCACCTCCTCGTCCGGTCCGAGCGTGGCTGCGGCAAGGTGCCACGCGTGCCGGTCGGGGTCGTCCACCAGTGCCTCGGCCAGCGCCTGGTGGGCGGCGCGCCGCTCCTCGAAGGAGGCCGCCTGATAGACGGCGGAGCGCACCAGCGGATGGCGCAGCCGGGCCTGCCCGGACTCCAGTCGCACCAGACCCGCCCGTTCGGCGGGTAGCCACACCTGCGGGTCCCCCGCGTCCGGGGTGGCCCGCAGCACCTCGGAGAACTGCGCGGGGCCGGCCGCGGCGGCCAGCAGCAGCACCTGCCGGGTCCGCTGCGGGAGGCCGGCGAGATCCGCCGCGAAGATGCGTTCCAGCCGGGCGGTGAGCGGAAGCGATTCGGCGGCGTCCGCCCCCTTCGCTCCGCCGGGCTCCCGGGCGACGGCTCGGGCCAGCTCGGTCAGCGCCAGCGGGTTGCCGCTAGCCTGCTCGAAGATCCGCAGCCGGGCCCGGCCGCGCGGCGGCTGCGGCTGGCGGTCGAGAAGCAGGCCCGCGGCCGCGCGGTCCAGCGGTGTGACGGCCAGGACGGCGAACTCCCGGTCGAATTGCCCGGGAAGGCCTTCCTCCCGCGCGGCCAGCAGGACGCCTATCGCCTCGCCGTCCAGCCGACGGGCGAGGAAGGCGAGCACCTCCACGCTGCCCTGGTCCAGCCACTGGGCGTCGTCGACGAGCAGGAGCAGTCGCCGGCCGGTGGCCGCGTCGGACAGCAGACTCAGGACCGCGTAACGGATCAGCAGCGGATCGGGCTGCCGGTCGCCGGCAGCCGCCTGCTGACCGAAGGCGACCAGCAGCGCTTCCCGCTGCGGAGCGGACAACCGGTCGGCCTCCCCCAGCAGCGGCCGCAGCAGCTGGTGCAACCCGGCGAATCCGAAACCTTCCTCACCCTCACCGGCGCGAGCCCGCAGCACCTGGAAGCCGCGGCCCGCCGCCCGGGCCGCGGCCCAGTCGACCAGCGTGCTCTTGCCCGCGCCGGGTTCGGCGGTCAGCACGAGCACCTGGGCGCGGACGCCGGCACGGCTGTCCACCGCGTCGAGCACCCCCGCGATCCGCGCCAGCTCACGCTCCCTGCCGACGATCTCCGAGCCGCCGAAGCTCTCCATGCCCACCCCTGCTGTTGGTCCTTGCCCGCGGCTGCTCCATGCGTTCCACCGCCGAGACCGGTCATCTGGCAGAAGCGCCGCCCTGTGCGACGCCTGCAAGATAGTGCCAGGTCAGCGGTGGTGACTCCATGCCCAACGCCCACGGCTGACGACGAGGGGAGCCCTGTGCCAACCACCGTATCCACCGAATCCCTGTCCCCCGGCGAGCGTGCCGAGTTCTGGCACGAGGCCGTCGCGCGGGCGTTCATTCCGCTGGAGCTCCGGCTCCTCGAACGGGAGCCCTCCCCCGGGACCCTCAGCAGTGACCGGCTGGGAGTCGTGCAGATCTCCGGAGTGGCAGCCGGACCGCAGGTGGTCACCCGCAGCCGCCGAACGATCGAGGCCGGCGGCGAGGGCTGGGTCGCGTTCACGATTCAACACCAGGGCCACGCGAGGATCTCCCAGGACGGCCGGGAAATCATCTGCGGCCCGGGCGGGTTGGCGCTCTGCGACTCCAGTCGCCCGTTCGCCAAGGAGTTCCCGGGCGCCTTCGGGTTCACCGCGTTCCGGCTGCCTCGACACGTCCTGCACGTGTCCGACCGAGACCTCGGGGCGGCCACCGCCGCGCCGTTCGCATCCGCGTCCGGATCCGTCGGGCTGGTCACCACGTACCTGCGGAAGCTGGCCTCCGAGGCGGCGAAGCTCGACCCCTGCGCAGGGATCCGGCTCGCCGACACGGCCGTCGATCTGCTGGCCCTGCTCATCCAGGAGCACAGCGGCCATCTGGACCCGACGGCACCGGAGATGGCGCCGGCCATGCTCGCGCGGATCAAGGACTACATGATGTGCCGTCTCGGCGACCCGTCACTCTCGCCCGAGCGGATCGCCACCGCACACCACGTCTCGGTCCGCTACCTCCACAAGCTCTTCCAGGGTGAGGAGACCACGGTGACCCGCTGGATCCAACGCCGCCGGCTCGACATGTGCGCACACGACCTGTCCCGGCGCGCCTTCGCCACACCGACCGTCTCAGCCGTGGCCCGGCGCTGGGGATTCGTCAGCCCGACCCATTTCAGCCGCGTCTTCCGCGCCGCCTACGGCGTCACGCCCCGCGAATGGCGCGCCCGGGCAGGGGGCGACGATCACCCGCTCACCCCGGCTCGGTGACGGCGTGCGCCCGAGCCGGGCGCGCAGGGGCAATGATCGGTGCGCTTCGGAACAATCCCGCACTTCGCGCGCCCATAGCTTTGCCCGAGTCACTGGACCGCGACCGGGGGGTCACCGGACCGCGACGGCCGAGGGAGTTCCCATGAGCAGTTCCGACCGCCCCACCATCGGCGGCAGCAGCCAGCCACTGCTGCACCAGAAGGGCCAGGAGATCCAGGAGTTCGGAACCGTCACCCAGGTTCCGCTCGGCCTCTCCCACGATGCGCGCCTGTACGCCTGTACGCCTGTACGCCTGCCAGCGGCTCAACCGGGTACTCGCGGACACCCGGATCCTCTACACGCTCCACAAGAAGCACCACTGGCTGATGCGGGGGGCGACCTTCTACCAGTTGCACCTGCTGCTGGACAAGCACGCGGACGAGCAACTGGCGCTGGTGGACGTGCTCGCCGAGCGGGTCCAGTCCCTCGGCGGAGTGGCGGTCGGCGACCCGCGGCACGTCGCGGAGATCACCTCGATCCCGCGTCCGCCGGACGGCGTCGAGGAGGTGCCGGCGATGCTGTCGCGGCTGCTGGCGGCGCACGAGGCGATCCTCGTCGACGCCCGTGATGCCGCTGGCCGGGTCGCGGCGCTCGGCGACGACGGCACCAACGACCTGCTGGTCTCCCAGGTCGCGCGGACCGGCGAGGCGCAGGTGTGGTTCCTGGCCGAGCACCTGGTGGACACCCCACTGGTGCGGCTGTGACCCACCCGCTCCACCCGCACCCCGCCTCGCAGCGCTGACAGGAGTCACCATGGCGTCGTCCGCGACGGTGGAACTGTCCCGCTGGCAGTTCGCCATGGTGCGCGGCGAGGGGCTGCTGCCCGCCTGGGGGCCGTTCGCCGCGGTGCGGGTCGCCGACGGGCTGCGCGGCGAGGGCGTCGGGATACGCACCGGGGCCGAGGTCGAGCGCCTGACCCGGGACGGCTCGACCGGCGTGGTCACGCCGTACCTGGCCGACGGCTCCACGGTGGAGTCCGAGGAGTTCCTGGTGGCCACCGGCCGCAGTCCGCGTACCGCCGGGCTCGGCCTGGAGACGGTCGGCCTGGCGCCCGGCGGCCGGCTGCTCGTGGACGACAGCTGCCGGGTCACGGAGGTCGCCGCCGGCTGGCTCTACGCGGCCGGCGACATCAACCAACGCTCGCCGCTCACCCACATGGGCAAGTACCAGGCCAGGGCCTGCGCGGCGGCGATCGCGGCACGCGCCGCCGGACGCCACGCGAACCCCACCCCTGGGCAGCCTGGGCGGCCACCGCCGACCACCACGCCGTACCGCAGGTGGTCTTCACCAGGCCGGAGGCCGCCGCCGTCGGCCTGACCGAGGAGCAGGCCCGCCGGGCCGGGCTCCCGGTCCGGGCGGTGGAGTACCCGATCGGCGACGTCGCCGGAGCCTCGCTGCTCGCCGACGGCTACCGCGGGCACGCCAAGCTGGTCGCGGACGAGCAGCGATCCGTCGTGGTCGGCTGCACCCTGGTCGGCCCCGGTGTCGGCGAACTGATCCACGCGGCGACCGTCGCCATCGTCGGCGAGGTCCCGCTGGAGCGTCTGTGGCACGCCGTCCCGGCGTTCCCCGCCATGAGTGAGATCTGGCTGCGCCTGCTGGAGCAGTACGGGCCCTGACACCGCCCCCGCGAGGCGCCCCCGGACGGAATAGTTGAACAATGAACTATGTTCTCTTGTGCAGGGTGCCACAAGGCGCCACCGGGCCCTCGCGAGAGCTCCCGGACCGCCCGAAAGGAGAACACGGTGAACACCACCGCGAACCACCCCCGCGTCGACGTCCGCCGCGCCGGCGAGCGCCTCGCCACGAAGATCGACTGGCTGGACTCCAAGCACTCCTTCTCCTTCGGCGGACACTACGACGCCGCCAACACCCACCACGGGCTGCTGCTCGTCAACAACGACGACACCGTCCGCCCGGGAAGCGGCTTCGAGACCCACCCGCACCGCGACATGGAGATCGTCACCTGGGTCCTACAGGGCTCGCTGGTCCACCAGGACTCCACCGGCCACTCCGGCGTGATCTACCCCGGACTCGCCCAGCGCATGAGCGCCGGCACCGGCATCCTGCACTCGGAGAAGAACGACTCCTGGCGCCTCAGCGGCGCCGACGCCCACACCGATCCCGTCCACTTCGTGCAGATGTGGGTCGTCCCCGACGAGGGTGGCATCACACCCGGCTATGAGCAGCTCGAAATCGACGACGCGCTGCTGTCCGGCGGCCTGATCCCGGTCGCCTCCGGGATGGACAAGCACGACGGCGCCGCCGCCATCCGCATCAGGAACCGCTACGCGGCGCTGCACGTGGCCCGGCTGCAACCCGGCCAGAGCGCCGAACTGCCCGACGCCCCCTTCGTGCACCTCTTCGTCCCGCGCGGCAATGTCGCCCTGGAAGGCATCGGCCCACTGGCCGCCGGCGACGCCGTACGCTTCACCGCGATCGGCGGGCAGAGGGTCACCGCGGTCGAACCCGCGGAGATCCTGGCCTGGGAGATGCACGCCACCATCGCCAACTGACCCGCCAAGACAGCGCACAGGTACGGCAGCGGGCGGCAGACCCCATCCGCCGTCCGCCGCCCTTGCATGACGCTGCATCAAATTCCGGGAATGTTGCGCAGGTTGGCGCGGGCCGGCTGCACCATGCGTCCGACGCCGCCGTTCACGACGGTGCGGCCGGCGGACAGGGCGAACCCGATGAGCTGCTCGGAGGTGATCCTGGGCGGGATGGAGAGCGCGTTGGGGTCGGTGACGACGTCGACGAGGGCCGGGCCCGGGTGCCGGAGGGCCTCGCGCACCTCCGCCGGCTGCTCCACCCGGATGCCCCGCGCACCCGCGGCCCTGGCGATCGCCGCGTGGTCGGTGTGCGAGCAGGTCGCGTGGCAGCCAGTGCGCGTGGCCGTCGATGATCCCCGCGGGGATGTCACCGGTTACCGGCGTCCCGCTCTCCTCCGGTCTGCTCGCGCGCGGCCCGCAGGATCGCGCGGCGGATGGGTTCGTAGCCGGTGCACCGGCAGATGTTGGAACCGACCAGGCCGTCGACGCGCTCCGGGGAGTCGCCGATGGCGGGATCGGCCTCCAGCGCCCCGGCGGCCACCATCAGGAATCCCGGGGTGCAGAAGCCGCACTGCAGGGCGTGTTCGGCGGAGAACGCACGCTGGAGCGGGTGGGGCTCACCCTCGGGCCCGGCGAGCCCTTCCACGGTGCGCACCGAACTGCCGTCGCACTGCACCGCGAACATCAGGCACGACCGGACGGCCTCGCCGTCCACCAGCACCGTGCACGCCCCGCAGATCCCGTGCTCGCAGCCCAGGTGAGTGCCGGTGAGCCGGCAGTCCTCCCGCAGCACGTCGGCGAGGATGCGGCGCGGCTCCACGTCGAGCGGATACGCCTCCCCGTTCACCGTAAGAGTGATCTTCACGTGTGGTCTCCCTTGGGCTGGGCGAGGCGCGACCGCTGGTCGTTCGCCGCCTGGCACAGTGTCCTGCCGACCAGGACCGCGATGGCGTGCCGCTTGTACTCGACATCGGCGAACGGCTCGGGCAGGGGTGCGGCGTCCTGGGTCGCCGCGATCCGGCCCGCGTGGGTGAACGGATGGCCGTCGGGCAGCCGGTAGCCGTCCACGGGCGCGCCGACCTCGGTGCCGATCAGCGACTGCTCGGCTGCGTGGGCCCGCAGCGGCCGGTCGGCGCAGTTGACCAGGCCGATCCGCGCCTCGCTGATCACCCCGTCGCACACGGTCAGCGCGGCGGCGACGGCCACCTGGGCGAAGCAGAAGTGCGTGCGCCGGTGCTCGACGAAGCCGACCCCTGTGTCGTCGCCGAGCAGCGGGAACCGCACAGCGGTGATGAGCTCCTGCGGTCGGCGCGCGGTCCGGTGCGGACCGTGGAACCAGTCGCGGGCCGCGACCGTGCGTCTGCCCTCCAGGCCGCGCACCTCGATGTCGGCGCCCAGGGCGGTGCCGATGGCGCACCACTCCGAGGCGGGGTGCGCCCAGGCGAAGCTGCCCACCATCGTGCCGCGGGAGCGGATCGGCGGATGCGCGATGTTCACCGCGGCATGCGCGAACAGCGCGCCGAGCGGGCCCGGCACGGCCTGCGCCGACTCGAAGGCGCCGTGGCGGACCAGGGCGCCCACCCGCAGCGTGTCGCCGTCCACGCTCAACCGGTCGAGCCCGGCGATGCGGTTGATGTCGACCACCAGCTCGGGGCGGATGCGCTGCAGGTGCATGTCGAGAATCAGGCTCTGCCCGCCGGCGAGCACCTGGGCCTTCCGCCCGAGGTCACCGAGTGCCTCCACGGCTTCGGGTACCGTGCGCGGCACGACGTAGTCGAAAGCGGCGGGCTTCACCGGACCTCCTCCTCGTGTTTCGGGGCGCGGGCCGCTCGCCAGACCACGTCCGGGGTGAGCGGCATCTGCAACAGGTCCGGGTCGGCGATCCGCAGCGCGTCGGCCACCGCGTTGACGATCGCGGCCGGAGTACCGATGCACCCCGACTCGCCCGCGCCCTTCGCGCCCAGCGGCGTCGCCGGGCTCGGGGTGCAGGTGTCCTTGACCTCGATCGGCGGGACCTCGGTGAACGTCGGCAGCAGATAGTCCAGCAGACCCGAGGCCAGCACCGGCACGCCGTCGTCGTCGTAGGTCATTCCCTCGTACAGCGCCTGGCCGATGCCCTGGACGGCCGACCCGAAGGCCTGCCCGCGCACGATCGTGGGATCGAGCACCACTCCGCAGTCGTCCACGGTCACCACCCGCAGCAGCCGGACGGTGCCCAGCTCCGGATCGACCTCGGCCACCACCGCGTGGGAGCCGAACGGAAAGGCCATCCCCGACTCGAACCGGTCGTCCACCCGCAACGGCCCGGTGACCTTCACCAGGTCCGCCACGCCGATGGCCGCCGGGCCGTCCTTAGCGGCATGCACGATGCCGTTGGACCACTCCACCTCGTCAACCGGCAGATCCCACAACCGCGCTGCCCGCTCCCTGGCCTTCTCGATCAGCGACCGCGAGACATGCTGAAGCAACGCGCCCACCACCTGCGCGGAACGGCTGGCGAACGAGCCCAGGCCCTCGGGCTGCTCGTCGGTGTCCCCCTCGACCAACCGGACCCGCTCCTCGGCCACCCCCAGCGTCCCGGCGACCAGCGCGGCGAAGACCGTCTCGTGTCCCTGACCGCTGGGCGCCGCACCGCACCGAGCGGTGACCGTGCCGTCCTCGCCGACCTCGACACTGCCGAACTCGTGCAGCCCGCCCGCCTCGCCACCGGAACGCTCCACGTAACAGGACAGGCCGATGCCCAGCGGCAGGGCGCCCGGATCCGTGCGGCGCCGGGCCTGCTCGGCCCGCCACTCGTCGTACCCCAGGGTTCCCAGCGCCAGGTCCAGCGCGGCGGCGTAGTTCCCGCTGTCATAGCACCGCCCGGTGGGCGTCAGGTACGGGAAGCTCCCGGGCGGGACGAAGTTGCGCCGCCGCAGCTCCGCCGGATCCAGACCCAGCCGACGCGCCATCACGTCCATCGCCCGCTCCAGCGCGATCGTCGCCTCCGGCCGGCCGGCACCGCGGTAGGGATACGTCAGCATCGTGTTCGTCAGCACCGAGCGAACACTCGCATGCACCTGGGGAGTGGTGTACGGGCCCGTCGCCAGCCAGGCGGTCTGCATCGGCAGCCCCACCCCGAGGTGCGGATAGGCGCCCACGTCGGCCTCGATCTCCAACTCGTAGCCGAGCAACCGCCCATCGGCGTCAGCCGCGAGCCGCACCCGCTGGTCCTGCCCCCGACCCCGGGTCGCGACCAGCATGGACTCCAGCCGGTCCTCGATCCACCGCACGGGCCGACCCAGCCTCACCGCCAGGAAGGCGACCACGACGAACTCCGGGAACGCCGCGCTCTTCGACCCGAACGCCCCACCGGTATCCGGCACCACCACCCGCACCCGGTCCACCGACCACCCCAGCAACGCCGCCAGTTCACGACGCAGCCGATGCGGCATCTGGTGCCCCGACCACACCGTCAGCCGGTCCCCCTCGGGCACGGCGAGGATCGTGCGGCACTCCATCGGCGTGGGCATCAGCAGTTGCTGGCGGTACCGGCCCTCCACCACGGCCGCCGCCTCCCGCCACACCGACTCCTCGACCGGCTTCCCGGCCTCGCCTCGGAACGCGATGTTGCTCAGCCCGTCGAAGAGCCGCACCGAATCGTCCGCCGCGGCGGACGGCGTCACCATCGCGGGCAGCGGATCGACCCGGCAGGAGACCTCCGCCGCCCCGTCCTCGGCCCGGTAACGGTCCTCCCCCAGGACCACCGCGACCGCCTCGCCCGCGTACCGCACCCGGTCCTTCACCAGCGCCGGCCACTCCCGACCGACCACCGACTCCTCGTGGGACAGCCCGGCCAGCACCGTGTACGGCACCGCGGGCAACTCCGACAGCTCCGCGGCAGACCAGGCCCCCACCACACCGGGCACCGCACGGGCGGCGGCACAGTCCACCTCGCGCAAAGTGCCGTGGCCCACCCTGCTTCTGACGAAGACCGCGTCCAGACAACCCGGCACCGCGATATCGGCGACGTAGCGGCCTTGGCCGGTGAGCAGCCGCCCGTCCTCGCGCCTGGTCCATCGCTCCACGAATACACACCTCTGCGCCTCGTCATTGTTGCGGGGAGTGACCGTTCACGAGCGTAGGCGTCGCCCGTGACAGGCAACCCGCGACATCCCGGCCCGTGCGCCCTGGGACAGGCTCTGTGCACTGCGCGGCAGGCGGCTGCTTCCTCGTCAGGGCGCCGCCAGGGCTCTGTGGTCCGACTACGGCCCGGCTTCCGTCCAGTTGTTGCAGCCCGTCAGTCGGTCGGCTCGGTGGCCTGTCAGTCGGCGCGGTGGCAGCGGATTCTGCGGGGAGATGCCCTTCAGGGCGCCCGCTGCTCGGCTTCGCCGTCCTGCGGGCGGTCGGCGTCGAAGCGGAGACGGAGTTCGCCTTCGGCGCCCTGCACCAGGCCACCTGGCCGCTGCTGCAGCCTCGGCCACCCCGGCCGCCCCGGCCGCCCCGGCCGCCCCGGCAGCGGAGCTGACCGGCCAGGAGCTGCGCGTCGCCCGGCTCGCCGCGACCGGCCTGAGCAACAAGGAGATCGGCCACGCGCTCCGCCTGTCGCCCCGGACCGTCGCGGCGCACCTCTACAAGATCTTTCCCAAGCTCGGCATCACCTCTCGGGCCGCTTCCTGTTCTGCCCGTGCACTGCGCCTGTGCCGAGAGCGCACGATCGCCCCCGCCCCGCGAACCGGCAGTCAAATGACTTAGCGCCGCCGGCGACCCGCGGACCAGGCTGACTGCGCAGGGCGTCGGCCGAGAGGGGCAGTCAGGTGAATGTGACGGTGACCACCGCCTCCATCCAGGAGGACAAGAAGGCGGAGTTCTGGGGAGAGGCGGTGTCGCGGACGCTGGTGCCGGTGGAGGTGGTGCCGCTGGCCGACCGGCCGTTCGAGGGCCGCCTGGTGTCGCACCGGCTGGGATACCTGCGGGTGTCCACGATGGAGGCGGACGCGACGCGGGTGTCGCGCACGGCCGGCCTGATCGCCCGGTCCCCGCAGGCGGAGCCGCAGGTGGGGGTGGGTGTACAGGCGTCCGGCCGCGCCGTGTTGCGGCAGGACGGGCGTCGGGCGGAGGTGGCGGAGGGCGGCCTCGTGCTGTACGACACCGCGCGGCCGTACTCCTTCGACTACCCGGAGCGCTTCCGCTCCCACGTCTTCCAGGTGCCGCGCAGGCTGCTTGGGCTACCGGAGTGCGACATCCGGCAGGCGGCGGGGACGGCCATCACCTCCACCGAGGGGTTCGGGGCCGTCCTGCTCCCCTTCCTGGACACACTGGCGGCCTCCGCGCACTCCTACCCCGCCTCCGTGGGCGACCGGTTGGCCGGCAGTGTCGCCGATCTGCTCATCATGCTCGTCGGCCAGCTCACCGAACCGGCGGCCACCGACTCCCGCACCTGGAGCGGCCATCTCGTCCAGCGGGTGCGGGAGCACATCAACCGCCACCTGGGCGATCCGGAGCTGTCGCCGGAGAGCATCGCCCAGGCGCACCACATCTCGGTGCGCTACCTGCACCGGGTCTTCGAAGGCGAAGGGGTCACGGTGGGCCGGCTCGTCCAGCGGTGCCGACTGGAGGCGTGCGCCCGGGAGTTGGCCCGGCGCGGCGGTACCGTGCCGACGGTCTCGGCGGTCGCCCAGCGGTGGGGGTTCGTCAACCCGGCACACTTCAGCCGGGCCTTCCGCGCCGCCTACGGGGTGTCCCCGCGCGAGTGGCGCGCGTCCCGTACCTCCGGAGCGACCGACAGCGCGCCGAGCCGTGTGGTGCCTGCGGAACAACAACAGTACGCGGTGGAGCAAGTCTCGATGCCTCCTCGGCAACACGGCCGACCGATCGGTGACTAGTGTGATGCGCCACAAATCATGGGGGTAGTAATTACCGTGATGCCTGGACGACTGGGTTGATCTTGGCGAGGTAGTCGGCGAGGGACTTGAGGATCTCGTCGGCGGTCTTGGTCCAGG